>NZ_JCBAMT010000047.1:0-53816 GCF_059760445.1 Achromobacter sp. D7-1
CGAAGGGGAAGTCCGGAGCGAACGCTCCGGACCGCAATCGCAGCCCCGCACACCGCGGGCCGCCGACGCGACGGGCGTCTCAAGAACTCAATACTGCAAGCAACTCAAGACGCCCATCAAAACAGACAAGGAAACTCAATTCAAACTAGCACCCGAGATCTTCACAATCTCCTGATACTTCGCCTTCTCGCCCTTCACAAATTCAGCAAACGCCTCAGGCGTCATCGGCGCAGCCTCAGACCCCATCGTCAGCAAGCGCTGCTTCACATCCGCCTGCTGCATCGCATCCGCATAAGCCTTGTTCAGCTTAGCCACCACCGGCGCCGGCGTGCCGCCCGTCGTGAACACCCCGAACCAGGTCCCCAGGTCAAAACCCTTGATCCCCGACTCTTCCACCGTAGGCACATCCGCCAGCAGCGACGAACGCTTGGCAGTCGTCACGGCCAACGCCTTCACCTTGCCGTCCTTGATCAAGGGAGCCGAAGCCGCCAGGTTGTCGAACATGAAATCCGACTGCCCCGACAGCAGCGCCAATTGCGCAGGCGCCGCGCCCTGGTAAGGAATGTGCTCGACATTGATCCCCGCGCGCGCCTTCAACAGCTCGCCCGACAGATGGCCCGCGCTGCCGTTACCGCCCGAACCGTAATTCAGCTTGCCCGGATTCTTCTTCGCGTAGTCGATCAAATCGGCCAGCTTCTCGATCTTGTTCTTCTCGGCGAACTCGACGTTCATCACCAGCACATTGGGCACCGAAGCCACGATGGTCACCGGCGCGAAATCCTTCACCGGGTCATACGGCAGATTGGCGAACAACCAGGGATTGATGGCGTGGGTCGCGACCGCGCCCATCACCAGCGTGTAGCCGTCGGCCGGCGCCTTGGCCACCAGATCGGCGCCGATATTGCCGCCCGCGCCCGAACGGTTCTCCACGATGACCGGTTGCCCCAGGGAACCGCGCACCTTCTCGGCCAGCATGCGGGCCATGGTGTCTAGCGGACCGCCAGGCGGATAAGGCACGACGAAGCGCAGCGGCTTGGTCGGGAAATCGGTGGCCTGGGCCAGCGCCGGGGCGCCGAAAGGCAGGGTGGCGGCCAGCGCCACGGCGCCTTGCAACAGGGCGCGGCGCACAGCGCTGCGGGGGGTCTGCGTCATGATTTGTTCTCCTCGCTTCGGATTGATCGCGGTCCGTAGCATACCGCAGCCGGGCAAGTAAGTAACAAGGCGCTACCACCCACTAGCCGGCAGGCGGCACCGCGTCCCAGTCCGGGCGCCGCCTGGCCTTTGCCGCCGCAACGCCCTCGACCGCCTCGGTACGCAATTGCCTGGCGAAGTGCTGCGACGCCGAGTCCAGATAGGCGCCCAGTTCCTCTTCGTGCCAGCGCTGCTGGCCGAACAGGCCCCGCAGCATGCGCTTGGTCTGGCCGGCGGCGCGCGGAGCGGCGTCCACGCAACGCCGCAGCACCTGCGCGATGCCTTCGTCCCAGCTCTGCCCGGCGTCGAACACATAGTCCAGCAAGCCGATCGAACGCGCCGCATCGGCGTCTATGCGGTCCCCGGTCAACATCATCCTGCGGGCCGCCTGCAGGCCGACGCGGGCTGCAACGAAAGGCAGGATCTGCGCCGGCACCAGGCCGATCGATACTTCCGGAAAGCCGAAACGCGCATCGCGCATGCCGACCGCCAGGTCGGCGGCGCAGACCAGGCCGGCGCCGCCTCCCATGGCGGCTCCCTGCGCCAGGGCCACGGTGATTTTGGAACTGCCCGCGAACCGCTCCAGGAAACGCCCGTAACGGCGATTGCCTGCGGCGATCGGGTCCCGGCCATCAGCGTCGGGGCTGGCCGCGATCCGATCCGCGATATTGCCCAGGTTGCCCCCGGCACTGAATGCCGGGCCTGCGGCGCTAACCGCCACGACCCTGACCGCCGAGTCGTCTTCGGCCTGACTCAACGCGTCCTCCAGCCGTTCGACCATTTCGGCCCCCAGCGGATTGCGGGCCTCGGGCCGATTGAGAACCATGTGGAAAATGGCCCCGTCCCGCCGGGTCAACAGCGGCGAGCCAGCCGCTACGCCAGATTGCGCCAGATTCATGTTTGCCGCTCCTTCAATACGTCGCGACGGCCGGAGCCGCCGCCTGTTGAATGATTCCGTCCTGCGCCAGGGCCGCGATATCCGCGGCCGAGTATTCCAGCTCCCGCAGCACCGCGTGCGTATCCTCGCCCACCGCCGGCACGCGATCATCGGCCGCGCCAACGCCCGGACGCACACCCGGCAGGCCGACAAATGGCACGCCGCCAAGTCCCGGCTGGCAGAGCGTCTGGACCAGGCCCAGATGGCGCACCTGTTCATCGTCCTGGAACTGGTCGTAGTCCTTGACCTCGCCATACAGAATGTCGTTTTCGCGGAAGCTTTGCGTCCAGTGGGCGGTAGAACGCAGGCGCAAGGCCTGCGCCACGCCGGCGTTTATCTCGTCCCCCACCTGAATGCGGTGCTGCGGCGTGTCCATGCGCGGGTCCTTCAGCCAATCATCCCGCCCGATCACCCGGCAAATCGCGGCGAACATCGCGTTGTTCATCGCAAACACCAGCACATAGCCGTCTGCCGTACTGAAAATCCCTTGCGGATATGTCACGCTGGTGGCCGGCTCCCCGCCACTCAAGGCATGGTCGATCAATGAACTGTTCTGCAATGCCGCCATGGTCGCCAGCAGACTGACGTCGATATGCGTCCCCCCTTGCCCACGCTCTCGCGCGAACAGGGCACCGCCGATCGCATTGGCGGTATAGACGCCGCAGGACAGATCGCCGACAAATGGCTTGACCCGCTGAGGCAGTCCCGCGCCGTCGCAATTCGCGGTGGTCAGCCCCGTGAGCGCCTGTACGACGGAATCCGTGCCGGGACGATCGACGTAAGGACCGGATAGGCCGAAGCCCGAGATCGACGCGTAGATCAGCCGCGGATTGATGTCGCGCAGCGTCGCGTAGCCCACGCCCAGGCGATCCGCCACGCCGGGACGGAAGCTCTGCACCACCACGTCGGCGCGCGCCGCCAGCCGGTGCAGCACATCCCGCCCAGCGTCGGTCTGCGCGTCCAGGGCAACACTGCGCTTGCCGCGGTTGAAAGCCAGCGCGATGGCGCTGAAGCCTGCGCGCGGCACGCCCATGCTGCGCCCCCAGTCGCCATGGAATGGCTCGACCTTCGTCACTCGCGCGCCCATCTGGCCCAGTATCTGCGCGCAATAAGGCCCCGCGATGCCCTGCGACAGATCGAGTACGCGCAGACCTTCATACACTTTGTGCAATGGGTTCGGATCGATGACGGAATTCACGGCAATCTCCATGGACTTGGGGAAAGGCTGGACTTGTGCCCGGCACCCGCGCGCCCGGATAATCGCCGGGGTACGCTGGCACACAAGGAAACCTCATGGTGGTGCGCGATCTGGACATAGGCTTGCTCAGGACCTTTCTTGCGGTGGCCGACCGCGAGAACTTCGCGGGCGCGGCAGACCAGGTCTTCCGCACCCAGGCCGCGGTCTCGCAACAGATGCAGCGGCTCGAGCGGCTGCTGGACTGCAAGTTGCTGGTGCGGGTCGGACGGCACAAGCGTCTCACCGAACAGGGCGTGCGCCTGCGCGAGTACGCGCGCCGCATGTTGGCGCTCAATGACGAAACCTGCCGTGCCATGAATCAGAGCGTCTTCGCGGCCCCCACCCGCATCGGCGTCTGCGCCGATGCCGTCGATACCATCCTGCCCGATTATCTGGCGCTGTGCGCGCGTACCTATCCCGGCATGCGCATCGAGATTCAGGTCAACCGCAGCCGCTGGCTGGCTTCGGCGCTGCGGCGCGGCGACATCGACCTGCTGCTCGAACTCGAACAGTTCGACGAGTTCCCCCGCATCACGTTCCGAACCTCGCCTGTGGTGTGGATATCCGGCACACATTTTCATCATCAACAGAATCACCCCTTGCCTCTGGTGCTGGTGGACTCGCCCTGCGTCTTCCGGCGCATGGCGCTGAATCGCCTTGAGCAGGAAAATCGCCCTTGGCGCAACGCGTTCCAGACGCCCACGCTGGCCGGCGTGCGCGCCGCCTTGCGGGCCGGCCTGGGCATCACGCCGCGCACCATCGAAATGCTCACGCCCGGCCTCAAGGTCGTCGGCGAAGAACTTGGCCTGCCCGTGCTGCCCTCCGCCAGCTACCATCTCTACATGCGCGCCGGCGACTGCCCGGATGGCGCCCGCAAGCTCAGCGAACTCTTCATCCCGCCCTGATCGCCGCTTGCCTGCATACGCTATGGCTGCCGCATACCCGCCGCCACGATCACCTTGCCCCATTCCACCGTGTCGCGACGCTGGATCGCGCGCAGGATCTCGGGTGAGCCGGGCTGCGGCAACAAACCCCGGTCCGTGAGGAACTGCCGTCCCTCCGGATTGTCGAGCGCCCCGTTGATCCATTCCGCCAGCCGCCTGGCAACCTCCGGCGGCGTAGAGGCCGCAGCCCAGATCGCAATCCACGACGACACGTCAAAGCCGGCGTAGCCAAGTTCCGCCACGGTCGGCACATCCGGGAAAGCGGGCACCCGCGCGGCGGTGGACACCGCCAGGGCGCGGATCTTGCCGGCGCGCATCTGCGGCGACGCGGTCACCGCATCACAGAAATAAAAGTCGTACTGGCCGCCCAACAGATCCGTCATGGCTTGCGTGCTGGCGCGATACGGAATGTTCACCGCCTTGATGCCGGACATCGCGCGAAAGCGCTCGCCCGCGATGCGTCCGCCCACGTTCGCGCTGGCGAAGCTCAGGCTCGATTGGGCGTCGCGCGCGGCGGCGACGAACGCCTGCAGGGTTTCGGCTCGCACCCGCTGCGGATTGACCACCAGGAAGTACGGCGCGGTCGCCAGCGTCGTGAGCGGAGTGAAGTCACGTTCCGGATCGTAGGACAGCGACTTGTAGATGCTGGCGTTGGCCGCATGCGTTGACGGTCCGGACACCAGCAGGTTGTAGCCGTCGCCGGATTGCCGCAGCACGTACTCGGCTGCAATATTGCCGTCGGCGCCCGGGCGGTTTTCGATGATGATCGGGCTCCCTACCTTGTCCCGGATCCGGTCCGCCACATAGCGGATGATGGTGTCGGTCGCGCCGCCCGCGCCATACGCCGCGGTCACGTGGACGGTCTTGTCCAGCGGTTGCGCGCGGCCCGCGCCGCACACCGCCAGCAAAGCGCCGGCCCCGGCCAATTGCATGAATGCCCTGCGGGTCTGTTCCATTTGTAGTCTCCTCCCATCCTTTCACTCCCGCTATCGCAGGATTTCGCCGGGACAAGGAATTTCCAGGTCCAGCAGCATCTGAGCGTACGACTTGCCCAAGGGGTCCGAGCGCAGGCTGGACGAACCTCCACCGCCCAGCGCGCGCCGCAGCACGAAATTGACTGCCCCCGTTCCCGGCAGCTCGAAACGCAGCACCTCGCCCTGCACCAGATGGCTGAAATACTCGCGCACCCGCTCGGGGGTCAGCTCGCGCAACAACACCGGCCAGTAAGTCTCGGAACGCGCGATCACGCCTATGTTCGAATCGTCCCCCTTGTCGCCGCTGCGGGCGTAGGCCAGCCTCGCCAACGGCACCCGCAAGACGCCCTCCGGGCTTGCGACGGCAGCGGGTACAGGGTGGGAAAGGCCAGGCTGCGGGAATGGGCCGTCCTCGCCGTTCTCGGGCACGGCGACCTCGGCATTGACGTCGCCGCAATGGAGCCAGATCGGCACGCACTGCTTGGCGATATAGAACGATCCCGTCTTGATGATGGCCTGGATATCGGAACGGCCGCCGAAGTGGCTGCGCGTGCCCGGCCCCATCGACGTTCCGGCCGAAGCAGACTCCTTCTGCAGGAACTCCAGACCCTTGCGTTCGGCGTGCGCGGCAGCGATGCGCAGAATCACCTCGCGGCTGTCGCTCGCGCGCGCATTGCCGCCATACATGGCCTCGGCCCCGAGCAGCTCAACCACGGTGGAGGCGTAATCGGGCAAGCCGTGCAACGCCAGCAGTTTGCGCGTGCGCCGCAGCAATTCCTCCGCGGTGCGCAAGGCCTTTGCGCGCGCCCGCGGCCCCCGGATCGCCATCATGATGCCGATCTGATAGCCGGCGTGTCCGGTGGCAGTGATTTTGTAGCGCGTGGACGGCGCGCGTCCGCGTGCGCCCTCCACGCGCACCCGGTCCGGTCCCGTCTCGCGGATGGACACCTGCCGCAAGTCGCAGACCACGTCTGGAAGCTCGTACGCCGCGGGATCACCAATCTCGTACAGCAGCTGTTCGGCCACCGTGGCACGGCTGACCAGGCCTCCGGTCGCCGGCGGCTTGGTCAGGTCGAACCCGCCCCCCGAATCCAGCGCCACGATCGGATAGCCTATGTTCGCCCAATCCGGCACCGACTCCCAGTCCGTGAAGAGGCCGCCGGTCGCCTGCGGACCGCATTCGATCAGGTGGCCGGCCAGGCTGGCCTGTGCCAGGCGGTCATAGTCCGAGTAGGTCCAATCGAACTCATGTATCGCTATGCCGAGCACGCTGGCGCTGTCCACCGCGCGCCCCGTAATCACGATATCGGCGTCCTGCGCCAGCGCCTGAACGATGGGATAGGCGCCGAGATAGGCATTGGCCGACAACAGCGGCCCGAAGCCGTCCAGGCCAGGCAGGGGCCGGCCCTGGGCGTCGGTGAACTCCGCCTGCAACTCGGCCACGTCGTCGCCAGTGACCACGGCGATGCGCGGCGCCAGGCCCTGTTCGCGGGCGAAAGCCAGGATGGCGTCGCGGCAAGCCTGCGGGTTCAAGCCGCCGGCGTTCGACACCAGCCGCACGCCGCGCGCCAGCAAGGTCTGCAAATGCGGGCGCAGTACGCTGACGAAGTCGGTGGCGTAGCCCAGCTCTGGGTTGCGCATGCGTGCCCGTTGCAGGATCGACATCGTCGTTTCCGCCAGATAATCGAAAACGATGTAATCCAGCTTGCCGGCCGTCAGCAGCTGCGGAATCGCGATCTGGGAATCCCCCCAGAATCCCGATGCGCATCCGATATGCACGGGCTCGTTGCGCCGCCGCGTCCGGCTCTCGCTGTCGTTCGCGCTCATGGCTGCACCTCCATCAATGCCTGTCCAGTACTGACCTGATCTCCGGCAGTGACGGCAAGCTTTGCCACCACGCCCGCGCCGCCTGCCGCGATAGACATTTCCATCTTCATGGACTCCAGCACCAGCACCGTCTGCTGCGCCGTCACGCTGTCTCCGTCACGGACGTCGACACTGATCACCCTGCCGCTCATCGGCGCGCGCAACAGCCGAGCGTGCCCGTCCCTCTGGTCCTCGCGGCCGGCAAAGCGCGTGGCGCGCACGAAGCGCCAAACGCTGGCGCCGTCCTGCACCCACACGGCGGCCGCCGCATCCTTGGCCACCCGCAGGCTCCGGCGCAGTCCGTCCAGGACCAACGCCATTTCGCCATCGCGGCGATGCAAAGCGTCAATCCTGATCTCTCTGCATTCGCCCTCGGCAACATGCCCTTCCCAAGCCCGGACCGACAGGCCGCCATCCGCCTGTTGCACAATGTGCAGCAACCGCGAGTTGCCGTCCGAGGTATCGTCCAAGGCCACGTCACCGGCCGCGGCCAGGCCCGGCCTGGCACCTCCCGCGGGCCAATCCGCCAGTGCGAGCACCGCGGCGGCCAACGCATGCGCCGAAGGCTCCGCCCGCCAATACGCCGACGCCATGTCCTGGCCTCCCACGAAGGTCGTCGCCACGCCGCCGTCGCGAAAATCCGGATGGTTGATCGCCCGCGCCAGGAAATGCAGGTTGGAACGGACCCCTAGCAAGCCCCCGGCTTCGCAGGCCCGCGTCAGCTTACCGATGCACTCGTCCCGCGTTGCGCCCCACACCAGGTACTTGGCCAACATGGAGTCGTAATACGGCGTGACCTCCAGACCGTCCTCGAGCGCGGTGTCGACGCGCAGGCCGGGGGGCTTGATCCACCTGAGCACCGAACCGACCTGCGGCATGAAGCCGGCGGCCGGATCCTCCGCGCAGACCCTCAACTCCATCGCATGGCCGTGGCTGCGCACATCCTCCTGCCGGAAATCCAGCATTTCGCCCTGCGCCACCCTCAGTTGCCACTGCACCAGATCGATGCCAGTAACCAGCTCGGTCACGCCGTGCTCGACCTGCAGCCGGGTATTCATTTCCATGAAGTAGAAATTGCCCTGTTCGTCCAGCAGGAACTCCAGCGTGCCTGCGCCGACGTAGCCGATCGCCTGGCAGGCACGCACCGCCACGGCGCCCATGCGTGCGCGCAGCTCCGGCGACACCGCGGGCGATGGGCTTTCCTCGACCAGCTTCTGATAGCGCCGTTGCAGCGAACAGTCGCGCTCGCCCAGATGCACGACGCTGCCGTGTTCATCGCACAGCACCTGGATCTCGACGTGGCGCGCCGCCTGGATCGCCTTTTCGAGGATCAGTTCATCCGAGCCGAAGGCGCCCAGCGCTTCCGAGCGAGCCAGCGGCAGCGCCTGCGCCAGATCGGTGTCGTCCTGCGCCAGGCGCATGCCGCGCCCGCCCCCGCCGGCCGCGGCCTTCAGCAAGACCGGGTAGCCTATGGCGCGCGCCCGCGCCGACAGTTCACGGTCATCCGCGATGCCTTGCGCACCCGGCACCGTCGGCACGTCGGCGTGCCGCAGCGCTTCCTTGGCGCGAGCCTTGTTGCCCATCAAGGCGATCATCTCGGCCGACGGCCCTACGAAAGTCAGCCCTGCTTGCGTCACCGCGCGGGCAAAGTCGGCGTTCTCTGAAAGAAACCCGTAACCGGGATGCACCGCCTGCGCGCCGCTGGCGGCGCAGGCGCGCAGAATGGCGTCCACATTGCGATAGCTCGCCTGAGCCGGCGCCGCGCCTACGTGCACCGCCATGTCGGCTTCACGCACATGGCGTGATTCCGCGTCGGCATCCGAGTACACCGCGACCGTGCGCAGGCCCAAGGCGCGCGCCGCGCGGATCACTCGCAACGCGATCTCACCGCGGTTGGCCACCAGCAAGGTATCGAATCTCATCATGTCCACCTTTGCGGCGTCACGCCGCGCGTGCGGGCAAGATGCCCATGTGCTTGCAGATGATGGTGAGCATGATCTCGTCAGCGCCGCCGCCGATGGAAATCAGGCGCAGGTCGCGCCAGGCGCGCGACACTGCGTTTTCCCAGGTAAAGCCCATGCCTCCCCAGTACTGCAGGCACGAATCCGTGACCTCGCGGCACAGGCGCCCCGCCTTGAGTTTGGCCATTGATGCCAGCTCCGTCATGTCGCCGCCGTCCATATGCACGCGGGCCGCGCGATAGACCATGGCGCGCAGCATCTCGACTTCCGTCTTCAGCTCCGCCAGCCGGAAATGCACCGCCTGGTTGTCCAGCAGCGGTTTACCGAAGACCAGGCGCTGGCGCGTGTAGTCGATGGTGTCGTTGATCACATCGCCCAGGGCCGTGACGCGCCGGGTCGCGCCGCTGAGGCGCTCTTCCTGGAATTGGCGCATCTGGTAGGTAAAGCCCATGCCTTCCTCCCCGATGCGGTAGCGCTGCGGCACGCGCACTTCATCGAAGAAAACCTGCGCGGTGTCCGAGGACCACATGCCCACTTTCTTGATCTTGTTCATCGTGACGCCAGGCACCGGCTTGCCGTTTTCCTGCTTCAGCGGAAGACAGATCAGCGACTTGTTGCGGTGCGGCTTGTCGTCGCTGGTGTTGGCCAGCAAACACATCCAGTCGGCCTGGGTAGCATTGGTTATCCACATCTTGGAACCGCTGATCACGTAGTCGTCGCCGTCCTTGCGGGCGGTCGTCTTCAGCGAAGCCACGTCCGACCCAGCCCCGGTTTCGGATACGCCCAGGCAGGCCACGTAATCCCCGGCGATGGAGGGCCGCAGGAACTGTTCACGCACGGCATCGTTGCCGAAGCGCGCCAGGGCCGGCGTGGCCATGTCGGTCTGCACCGCGATGGCCATGCCCACGCCGCCGGCACGCACCGAGCCGATAGCCTCGCAGAACGCGATTTCATAGGAATAATCCAGCCCCATGCCGCCGAACTCCGTGGGCTTGTTCACTCCCAGAAAGCCCGCCCGGCCCAGCTTCTTGAAGACCTCATGGGCAGGGAATATCTGCTCTTCCTCCCATTGATCCAGGTAGGGATTGATCTCCCGCCCGATCAACTGGCGTACGCCATCCTGCAGCGCGATGTGCTCATGGGTAAACATGGAATCTCCTCGTTAGAATCTTGCGACGCCGAACTGGATCGGATGAAGGTCGCGTTTTGCCGACCGCGTGCATGCGGCCAGCGCTACTTCCAGCACTTCCCGGGTGGTGCGCGGGTCTATCACGCCGTCATCCAGCAGCAGGCTGCTGGTATGCACGGCGGAAGACTGCAACTCGAATGTCCGCACGATTTCCTGGCTTTCCGCCTCCAGGCCGGCGTGATCTGGTTCGGTACCCGCCCGCCTGGCGCTGTTTTCCGCAACGCGCCGCATGGTCATGGCGGCCTGCTCGCCCCCCATCACGGCGGTCCTGGCGTTCGGCCATGAAAACAGGAAGTCCGGCTTGAACGCGCGGCCGCACATGCCGTAGTTGCCGGCGCCGAAGGACGCGCCGCAAAGTATGGTCAGGCGCGGCACGTCAGCGTTGGACAGCGCCTGGATGAGCTTGGCGCCATGCTTGATCATCCCGGCCTCCTCGTGCGCCCGGCCCACCACGAAGCCCGTGATGTTTTGCAGGAACACGATGGGCCGCCCCAGTTGCGAACAGAGCTGGATGAACTGCGCGGCCTTGGTCGAGCCTGCGGTATCGAGAGGGCCATTGTTGGTGAGCAAGCCTATTGGCGTGCCGCACAGCGCCGCATAGCCGCAAACCGTGGCCACGCCGTAGTCACGTTTGAATTCGTGGAACTCGGATCCATCGACCAGCCGCGCAATGACCTCCCGCATGTCCACCGGCATCCGGTAGTCGGCTGGCATGATGCCCAGCAGATCCTGGATGTCGTGCAGCGGCGGCGCGCCGGCTTCCGTGCTTTCTCGCTCGGCCCAACCGAAGGCGCTCACGATGTCGCGCACCTGCAGGATGGCCTCGCGGTCGTTTTCGGCAACGTAATCGGCAAGCCCCGATACCGCCGCATGCATCGCCGCCCCGCCCAGTTCCTCTTCGGTCGCGATCTCTCCCGTGGCGGCTTGCAACAGGGCCGGACCGGCAAGGAAGGCATGCGCCTGATTGCGCACCATCACGACGTAGTCGGAAAGACCCGGCAGATACGCCCCGCCCGCGGTGGACGATCCATGCACCAGGGAGACCACTGGGATTCCCGCCGCGGATAGTTTCGCCAGGTTGTAGAACATGCCGCCGCCATGGACGAAGCGTTCCGCCCGGTACTTTTTCAGATTCCCGCCCGCGCTCTCCACCAGCTGGATGAAAGGCAGGCGATTGGCCAGCGCGATCTCCTGGCAGCGCATGACCTTCTGGGCCGTCATGGCCTGCATGGCGCCCGCGCTGATGCCGGCGTCATTGATAACGATCATGCAGCGCACGCCGCACACTACCCCCACGCCCGCGATGATGGCGGCGCCGGGCACGCTGGTGGCGGGATCCGGATCCTCGATGCCGCAATAGCCGGCCAGCTTCATCAATTCCAGGAACGGGCTGCCAGGGTCGATCAACGCCGCCAGGCGCTCCCGCGGCAGCAGCTTGCCGCGCTTGCGGAATGCGGGCGCCGCCTGGGCCGACCGGTCCGCCGCCCGCTGCTCCAGCTGCGCCAACTCCGAAAGCAGCGCCAGCATCTGTTCGCGGTTGCGCTGATAGGCGGGAGATTGCCTGTCGAGGCGGGATTCCAGATCAGCCATGGTTGCGAGCGCCTTATGTCGGGTTCCGGGGAGCGTCCGGCAAACCCGACGCGTGAACCTATGATGGGGTACCCGACGCGCCCGCACAATCAAGAACTCGTCCGCGGACACATTAGAATCATTTAAGTATCGGCGCCCGCGGCGGCGCAAAAAAAACCCGCCACATCGGTGGCGGGTTCTCGGAAAATCAAGCGGCAGTCAGTGCAGGATCTGGCTCAGGAACAGCTTGGTCCGTTCATTCTGCGGATTGTCGAAGAACTCGTCAGGGCTGTTCTGCTCGATGATCTCGCCGCGGTCCATGAAGATGACGCGATTGGCGACCTTGCGCGCGAAGCCCATTTCGTGGGTCACGCAGATCATGGTCATGCCGCTTTCCTGGGCCAAGGTGACCATCACGTCCAGCACTTCCTTGACCATTTCCGGGTCCAGCGCGGAAGTTGGCTCATCGAACAGCATGATCTTGGGGCTCATGCACAGCGAACGCGCGATCGCCACGCGCTGCTGCTGGCCGCCCGACAGCTGGCCGGGAAATTTCTTGGCCTGGTCCGGGATGCGCACGCGCTCCAGGTACTTCATGGCCGTGGCCTCGGCTTCGGCGCGCGGCTTCTTCAGCACCCACATGGGACCCAGCGTCAGGTTCTCCAGCACCGTCAGGTGCGGGAACAAGTTGAAGTGCTGGAACACCATGCCGACGTCCTTGCGGATGGTCTCGATGTGCTTGAGGTCGTTGGTGAGCTCCGTGCCGTCCACGATGATGTGGCCCTTCTGGTGCTCTTCCAGGCGGTTGATGCAGCGGATCATGGTGGACTTGCCCGAGCCCGACGGCCCGCACACCACGATGCGTTCACCCGGCGCGACGTCCAGGTTGATGTTGCGCAGCACGTGGAACTGGCCGTACCACTTGTTCACGTCCTGCAATTTGATGATGGCATCAGACATGCCCGTACTCCCGTAAGTATCGCGGTGCGCGCCCGCCCGAGGCGGACGCGCTGCAAAGTTCTAGCGTGCGTGTCCCGTGGCCAGGCGTTTTTCCAGCGCCTGGCTGTACTTGGACATGGAGAAGCAGAAGACGAAGTAGATGAGCGAAATGAACAGGTACGCCTCCACCCCGAATCCGCGCCATGCCGCGTCGGACAAGGCCGCCTTGGCCGCCAGCGTCAGGTCGAAAATGCCGATGATCACCACCAGCGAGGTGTCCTTGAACAACGCGATGAAGATGCTGACCAGCGGCGGAATGACGATCTTCAGCGCCTGCGGCAGGATGATCTTGCGCATCTGCTGCCAGTAGTTCAGGCCCAGCGAATCCGCGCCCTCGTACTGGCCCTTGGGGATCGCCTGCAGGCCGCCGCGCACGGTTTCGGCGATGTACGCCGCCGCGAACATGATGATCGCGATCTGCGCGCGCAGCAGCTTGTCGATGGAGAAGCCTTCCGGCAGGAACAGCGGCAGCATCACCGAGGACATGAACAGCAGGCTGATCAGCGGCACGCCGCGGATCAGCTCGATGTACACGACGCACAGCGCCTTGATGGCCGGCATCTTGGAGCGCCGGCCCAAGGCCAGCAGCACGCCGATGGGGAAGGCGAAGGCGATGCCGAACGTGGACAAAATCAGCGTCAGCGGCAGGCCGCCCCAGCGTGCATTTTCCACGTAGGACAGGCCGAACACGCCGCCCCACGTCAAAAGCGCCACGGCCGTCAGGCCCACGGTCCAGATGACAGCAAGCTTCCAGTTCCAGAAGCGGCGGATGCCGCTGCAGACGATCACCGCCACCAGGATGACGGTCGCGATCAGCGGACGCCATTGCTCGTCGAACGGATAGGTGCCGAACAGGATCAGCCGGTGCTTCTCGATGATGAACGCCCAGCAGGCGCCGCCGGAAGCGCGGCACTCCTGCGCGTTGGTCGCGGAGAAGTTCGCCTTGATGAAGGCCCACTCCACCAGCGCCGGCACCGCCATCAGCAGGAACCAGGCCAGCAGTACCGTGATGAGGATGTTCAGCGGCGACGAAAACAGGCGCGACTTGAGCCATGCCCAGAAACCCACATGGGTGCTGGGTGGCGGCAGCCCTTCGGCGGGGATATGCGTAGTGCTGCTCATATCAACGCTCCACCAGCGCGATGCGCTTGTTGTACCAGTTCATGAATATCGAAATCGACAGGCTGACCGTGAGGTAGGCGCCCATGATGATGAGAATGCCTTCGATGGCCTGGCCGGTCTGGTTCAGTGTGGTGTTCACCACCGACACAATGTCGGGGTAGCCGATGGCCACGGCCAGCGAGCTGTTCTTGGTCAGGTTCAGGTACTGGCTGGTCATCGGCGGGATGATCACGCGCAGCGCCTGCGGCAGCACCACCAGGCGCAGCACCTGCTTGCGGCGCAGGCCCAGCGAACCGGCGGCTTCCCACTGGCCAGTATTGACCGCCTGGATGCCCGAACGCACCACTTCGGCGATGAAGGCCGAGGTGTAGACCACCAGGCCCGCCATCAAGGCGGCAAACTCCGGCGACAGGGTCAGACCGCCCGAGAAGTTGAAGCCCTTGAGCACCGGCATGTCCAAGGTCAGCGAGGCGCCGCTGGCCAGCCAGCCGACGATGGGCAGGCCGATGAGCAGGCCGATGGCGGCACGGACCAGCGGGAACACCCGGCCGGTCGCCTCCTGGCGTTTCTTGCCCCAGTGGCCCAGGAAGATGATCGCCACGATGGCCAGGCCCAGACCGCCCAGCATCCAGTCCAGCGAATTGCCTTCCAGCCCCGGCACCTTCAGGCCGCGGTTGGAGATGAACACGCCTGGCAACGGATTATGCGCCTGGCGCGGACCCGGCATGTTTTCCGTGATCAGCGCGTACCAGAAGAACAGCTGCAGCAGCAGCGGCACGTTGCGCATCACTTCGACATAGACCGACGTGATCTTGGCGACCAGCCAGTTCTTGGACAGGCGGCCGATGCCGATCAGCGTGCCGAGGATCGTCGCCAGCACGATGCCGATGACGGCCACGCGCAGCGTGTTGAGCAGGCCCACCAGGATGGCGCGGCCGTAGGTGTCGGAGGGGCTGTAGGCGATGGGTGTTTCGCCGATGGCGAAGCCGGCCTCGCGTTGCAGGAAGCCGAAGCCCGTGGCGATATTGCGCACGGACAGGTTGTGCAGCGTGTTTGAAACCAGGAACCACACGGCCCAGGCCACCGCGGCCAGCGCCAGCACCTGGTAGACCACGGAGCGTACGCCGGGATCGTTCCAGTTCAGACGCCGGGGAGGGGCCGATGCAGGCGCGCTTTTATTGGGAGTATTCATGAGTGAATCTACAGAAGTCGGAATACCGGGCGGCGAAGCCGGCGAGGCCGCGCCACCCACTCCTGCCACCCGCCCGAAGGCGGGAGAGGAAAAACGGAGCACCAGGCTCCGTTTTTCCAGGCAGCCGTGTGTTAGCGCACCGGCCAGCCGTACATCAAGCCACCATTCTTGTAGGAAGCGTTCAAACCGCGTTCCAGCTTCATTGCGCTGCTCTTGCCCAGCGTGTTTTCGAAGCTTTCACCGTAGTTGCCCACGTTCTTGATGATGTTGTAGGCCCACTTGTCATCCACGCCCAGGTTCTTGCCCATGCCCGGGGTCACGCCCAGGATGCGCTGGATGTTGGGGTTGGGGCTCTTCGCCATTTCGTCGACGTTGGCCTTGGTGATGCCGTATTCCTCGGCTTCGAGCATGGCGTTGAGCGACCAGCGCACGATGTTGAACCATTGCTCGTCGCCCTGGCGCACCATGGGGCCCAGCGGCTCCTTGGAGAAGTCTTCAGGCAGGATGACGAACTTGTCCGGGTTCTCAAGCGTGGTGCGGGTGGAAGCCAGTTGCGACTTGTCGGTGGTGAAGGCGTCGCAGCGGCCGGCCGAGAAGGCGCGGATGATTTCGTCGTACTTGTCGATCACGACAGGCTTGAATTCGATCTTCTGGCCGCGGAACCAGTCAGCCAGGTTCAGTTCGGTCGTGGTGCCGGGCTGCACGCAGATGGTGGCGCCGTTCAGTTCCTTGGCGCTCTTGACGTTCAGGTCCTTGGAGACCATGACGCCCTGGCTGTCGTAGTAGTTCACGCCCACGCCGATCAGGCCCAGCGTCGTGTCGCGCGTCAGCGTGACGGTGGTGTTGCGGGTGAGGACGTCCACTTCGCCGGATTGCAGGGCGGTGAAGCGCTGCTGCGTGTTCAGCGGGGTGAATTTGACCTTGGTGGCGTCGCCGAACATGGTCGAGGCGATGGCGCGGCACAGGTCGACGTCGATGCCCTTGTATTCGCCCTTGCTGTCAGCGATGGAGAACCCCGGAATGCCCGTCGAAACCCCGCACTGGACAAACCCTTTTTTCTTGACGTTATCGAAGGTTGCGCCCGCATTGGCGGCCGCGGATGCAGCAAACAGGGCGGCGCCGACAGCAGCGAGTTTCAGTACTTTCATCGTGTTCTCCGTGTGGGATAAAGCGAAGTCGCACGCAGGCCGGGTTGGGTCCACGTATGGGGCGGATGGTAGCGTCCGCGCCACTCGCGGCGCATCCGGGAATTCCCTTGAAATATAGGGACACTGGATGAAATGAAACGCTGTTTCCCGACAAAAAAGGGACGCTCTTTGCGCCAGGACAAACGCCGCCAGACGCCTTGCGCGTAAAGATTTATCCGCGCCTCCTCCTGGCGGTTTAGGCCACCTTAGTGTCCCCGAGTTACTATTGCGGCTTCATCTGACAGCCGCCATGATCGAATTCCAGCACGTATTCAAATCATATGGTCGCGGCCGCAATATCCTGGCCGACATCAACTTCCGCGTGAGCGCGGGAGAATTCGTTTTCGTATCCGGGCCGTCCGGCGCCGGCAAGTCCACTTTGCTCAAGCTGATCGGCGGGCTGGAGCCCGCCAGCCGGGGGTCGATCCAGGTCAACGGCCAGCGGCTGGACAAGCTGCCCGCCCGCGCCCGGCCGTACCTGCGCCGCGCCGTGGGCGTCATCTTGCAGGATACGCACCTGCTGTTCGATCGAACCGCGTTCGAAAACGTCATGCTGCCGCTGGCGGTCACGGGCCATGCCTGGAACTCGGCTGCGGCGCGCGCCCGCGCCGCCCTGGACAAGGTGGGGCTGTCCGGCAAGGAAGACCTCAATCCGATCGAGCTGTCCGGCGGCGAGCAGCAGCGCCTGGCGATCGCGCGGGCCATCGTGAACCGGCCTGCCATCCTAATCGCCGACGAGCCCACCGCCAACCTCGACCACGACAACGCGCAGCGCATCATGAATGTGTTCCGCGATTTCAACCGCGTCGGCGTGACCACGCTGATCGCCTCGCACGACCAGGACCTCATGGCGCGCTACGCCACCCGCACCTTGCGCATCGATCCGGGCAAGTTCGCTGATTCCCAGGGCGCCGGAACGGCCCTGCCTGAGACTGGCGCAGGACTAGCCGGCACCGGGCAGCCGGGCGCCGCGCCCGGCCGGGCCTATCCGGGAGAGTCCGCATGAACGCCTGGCTGCGGCAACACCGCTACGCGCTCCTGGTCACCCTTCGCCGCCTGATCAAGCAACCGTTCTCGTCCCTGGCCAACCTGCTGGTCATGGCCCTGGCCCTGGCTTTGCCGCTGCTAGGCAGCGCCATCCTGGTCTCGGTCCAGCCGGTGGCGCGCCAGATGTCGGTCACCCCCGAAGTCACCGTCTTCATGCGCGTGGATGCCCCCTCGGGCGCCGCCGCCGACGTGGCCAAGCGCATCCAGGACGAATACAAGGACGATATCCGCGCCGTGCGCGTGGTGGGCCGCGAGGACGCCCTGGCGGATCTGCGCGCCAACCCGGCGTGGCAGCAGGCGCTGGCCGTGCTGCCGGGCAACCCGCTGCCGGACGCGGTGGTGGTGACGCTGGCCGACGGCGACAACCTGGCCGGCCGGGCCGACAAGCTGGCGGCGTCCTGGAAGCAATGGAACCATGTCGACCTGGTGCAGCTGGACAGCGCCTGGGTGCAGCGCCTGGAGGCCATCCTGCGCTTTGCCCGCATCGGCTTGGGCTTCCTGGCCGCCTGCGTGGCGGTGGTGGTGCTGGCGACCGTCTTCAACACCGTGCGCATGCAGGCGCTTTCGCAACGCGAGGAAATCGGCGTGGCCCGGCTGGTGGGCGCCACGGAATCCTTCGTCCGGCGCCCCTTCCTGTACCTGGGTGCGCTGTCCGGCGCGGTGGCTTCGCTGCTGGCCATAGGCGTGGCGGCGGTCGCGCTGTCGCCGCTGAACGACGCCCTGGTCGGACTGGCCCGCAGCTACGGGGCCGAGTTCGCCCTGCACCTGCCCGGCCCGTCCGTGCTGATCGGCGCGGTGATCGCCTCGGCCGCCCTGGGCGCCCTGTCGGCGCGCTGGTCGGTCACCCGCAGCACGCGTTTCTGACGCGCCGCGCCTAAAGCTCCGTATAAAGCCCCTTCCTCCCCGTGATCCGGGGAACGACTCCCGCCCGCCTGTGTAGGATGCCTGCATGCCTGCCAGCGGGCGGCCGGCTATGGGCCGGGCGGCAAAAACAGGACACATTACTGCGTCGGTTACACAGCCGTTCACCCGCTGGAAGCTTGAGTATGCAAGAATAAAGCGACATTTTCTTACATACTTTGATACATTCCTGTCTCGAGCTGCCAACTTCGTGTCCAAATCGCTGTTCTTGCCCTTAATCGAGTCCCATGGCCGCCCGTCTTGAAGCCCGTGCGACGCGCCACTATTTCGACAGCGCGTTCCAGTGTCAGGCGGTGAAAGTACTGCCCAACGAGTACTACGTCACCAACGAAGACCTGATGATCTCGACCGTCCTGGGGTCTTGCGTCGCCGCCTGTATCCATGACCCGATCACGGGCGTGGGCGGCATGAACCATTTCATGTTGCCGGAAGGCGACATGCAGTCGCCCGCCTCGGCCACCATGCGTTACGGCGCCTTCGCCATGGAAGTGCTGATCAACGAACTGCTGAAGGCCGGCGCAGTGCGCGACCGGCTCGAAGCCAAGGTGTTCGGCGGCGGCGCCGTGCTGTCCGCCATGCAGCAGATGAACATCGGCGAACGCAACGGCCAGTTCGTGCTGAGCTATCTCAAGACCGAAGGCATTCCCGTCAAGGCGCAGGACCTGGGCGACGTGCACGCGCGCCGCATCAACTACTTCCCGCGCGACGGCCGGGTGATGGTCCGCAAGATGGCGCCGCACCACCAGCGCGCCGAGGAAATCATCGCCAAGCGCGAACAGGCGGCCGCCCAGAGCGTGCAGGCCAAGACCGAAAGCCCGCAGCGCGTCGAGCGCTTCACCCGGCCCGGCGTGGAGCGTTTCGACCGCCCGGCCCGGCCCGGCGTCGAACGCTTCGACCGTCCAGTCCGCCCCGGCGTGGAACGCTTCGACACCGCGCTGACGCGCCGGCGCCGCGCCGAGACCGCCGGCGACTGAACCGCGCCGACGCGCATTGCGCCGCATGCGCCCCTACAATCGGCGCATGTCCACCGTCCGCCTGTTCTTCGCCCTGTGGCCTGCCCCCTCGCTGGCCGCCCAGCTCGCGGCCTGGGCAGAGCAGGCTCGGCCCGGTTGCGGCGGACGCGCCATGCGCACGGAAACCCTGCACCTGACCCTGGCGTTCCTGGGACCCGTGGACGCGGCGCTCGCCGACGAGCTGGCGGCAGCCACGCCCGAACGGCGTCTCGCGCCCGAGGACATGACCCTGGACCGCTACGGCGTCTTCGGCCGCCAACGCATCCTCTGGGCCGGCCCTGGCGACACGCCCGCGGGCCTGCAGGCTGCCCACGATGAACTCTGGTCTTGGCTGTCGGGCTTCGGCCTGGCCGCGCCGCCCCAGCCCTTCCGCCCGCACGTCACCCTGCTGCGCAACATCGAACACGCCAGCCCGCCCGCCGAAACGCCCGCTCCCCTGCCCTGGCGCTACGACCGCATGGTGCTGGTGGCATCGGAATCGCAATCGGGCGGCAGCCGCTACCGCATCGTGGCGCAGTCGCGGCCGCAGAACGCCTGAGGCCCCCTCTGGCACAATCAGCCGGTTGCCACCCCCCGGGATCGCCATGATCATCCTGCTGGACCAAGACGGCGTGCTCGCCGATTTCGAACACGCCTTCATCGACGCCTGGCGCGCGCGCCATCCGGACATCCCGCCCGTGGCGTTCGAGAACCGCAAGTCCTTCTACATCCGCCAGGACTACGCCCCCGAGCTGCGCAGCATGGCCGAAGCCATCTACACCGCGCCGGGCTTCATCCGCGACCTGCCGCCGGTACCCGGCGCGCTGGACGCCGTGAAGGAACTGCTGGCGCTGGGCATGGACGTGCGCATCTGCTCCTCGCCCCTGTCACAGTTCGAGAACTGCGTGGCGGAAAAATACCTGTGGGTGGAAAAGCACCTGGGACGCGACGCCACCAACAGGCTGATCCTGACCAAGGACAAGACCCTGGTGCATGGCCATCTGCTGATCGACGACAAGCCGCTGATCGAAGGCGCGGTGAAGCCTCGCTGGAAGCACATCCTGTTCGACGCCCCCTACAACCGCGAGGTGTCGGACCGCCCCCGCATCACCTGGCAGAACTGGCGCAACGTGCTGGCCGGAGAGCTATATACGGCAGATGAGTGAGTCCTGTTCAGCTGCCGTAATTTGGGACTATTCTGTGTTGCTGTACCCCCCACCCTGGAGGAGCCTGCACCATGAATCTGCACCGCCTGCTGAAGCAGCGAGAAGCCGACCACAAGCCTTTGCGTGTTGCATTGCTGGGCGCCGGAAAGTTCGGCGCGATGTTCATGAGCCAGGCCCCGCGCACGCCGGGGATGCGGCTGGTTGCCGTGGCCGATCTGGCGCCCGACCGCGCCCGCGCGGCGCTCACCAGGGTCGGTTGGCCGGCCAGCGCACTTAACGCCAGCAGCACCAATGACGCGCTGAAGAACGGCAAGGTCTATTTCAGCGACGATCCTCACGCCGTGATCGCCAGCCCCGACGTCGATATCGTCATCGACGCCACCGGCCAGGCCGCCGCCGGCATCAGCCACGTGCTGGCCTGCTGCGAATACGGCAAGCACATCATCATGGTCAACGTCGAGGCCGACGCGCTCGCCGGCCCGCTGCTGGCGCGGCGCGCGCGCGAAGCCGGCATCGTCTATTCGCTGGCCTACGGCGACCAGCCCGCCCTGATCTGCGAGATGGTGGACTGGGCCCGCGCCAGCGGCTTCGAGGTCATGGCCGCGGGCAAGGGCACCAAGTACCTGCCCGAGTTCCATACTTCGACGCCGGACACCGTCTGGCCCTATTACGGCTTCACCGCCGAAATGGTCGCGGCCGGCGACTTCAACGCGCAGATGTTCAACAGCTTCCTGGACGGCACCAAGAGCGCCATCGAGATGGCTGCGGTCTCCAACGCCACCGGGCTGCTGCCCTCGCCTTCCGGCCTGCACTTTCCGCCCTGCGGCGTGGACGACCTGGCGCGCGTGCTGCGTCCGCGCGAAAACGGCGGCATCCTGCACCACCGCGGGCAGGTCGAGGTGATCTCGTCTCTGGAACGCGATGGCCGCCCGGTGTTCCGCGACCTGCGCTGGGGCGTGTACGTGACCCTGGCCGCCGACAGCGACTACGTGCGCCGCTGCTTCAAGGAATATGGACTGGTCACCGACCCCAGCGGCAACTACACCGCCATGTACAAGCCGTACCACCTGATAGGCCTGGAGCTGGGCATCAGCGTGGCCAGCGTGGGCTTGCGGCGCGAACCCACCGGCGCGCCCGCCGGCTGGCACGGCGACGTCGTCGCCACCGCCAAGCGCGACCTGCCGGCCGGCCAGATCCTGGACGGCGAAGGCGGCTACACGGTATACGGCCGGCTGATGCCGGCGCGCGATTCGGTGGATGAGGGCTATCTGCCGCTGGGTTTGTCGCACCAGGTCAAGCTGAAGAACCCGGTGCGGCAATCGCAGGCGATCCGCTGGAGCGACGTGGAATACGACAATAGCTCCACGGCGGTGCAGTTCCGCCGCGAAATGGAGCAGACCTTCGCCTAGGGTGCGCCCGCGCGGCGGATCGGTCCGCCGCCTTAGACCGGCGCCGGCCGTTCCGCCTGGAACAGGCGCAGGCGGTCCGCGGCATTGCGCAAATGCCGGTCGGCGGCGCGCCCGGCGGCATCCGGGTCGCCCGCGTCTATGGCCGCAAAGATCGCCTGATGCTCGCTCTGCACCGCAGCCATGCGTTCCGCATACATGCGCGCCGTGTTGTTGCGCGCGCTGCGGATGACCCGGCGCACATTGGCTTCCAGGTAATCGTTCAAGGCCACCAGATGCGGGTTGTGGGTGGCCTGCACGATGGCATGGTGGAACTGGTAGTCCTCTTCGTCGCCGAGCTTGTCGTTGAGCAGCGCATATTCCATGCCCACCAGCGCCTGGCGCATCTTCTTCAGGTCGGCGTCGGTGCGGCGCTGCGCGGCGTAGCGCGCGGCAGTGACTTCAATCGACAGCATCAGCTCCAGGATGTGTTCCAGCTCCTGGTTGTCGCCCGGCGTGGGCGCGGCGATGCGGAAGGCGTTCTTCTGGAAGTTCGGGTCGACGAACACCCCGCTGCCTTGCTGCGACGTGATCAGGCCTTCGGACTTCAGGCGCGCCAGCGCTTCGCGCACGACGGCGCGGCTGACCGAATAGGTTTCGGTCAGCTGCTTTTCCGTGGGCAGGCGATCGCCGGGCGCGAGCACGCCCTGGCGGATCTGCTCGGCCAACGCATCGCCCAGCGCCGCCGAAAGCGAACTCTTGGGCGCGGCGCGCGGCGGATCCTGTTCTTGGTTGGGCTGCATGGTCGAATGGTGGAAACTTGCGGGCGGCGCTCAAGCGCGCCGCCTCTTGTTTATGGGAATGCCCTGCGGGCCGGCCGCGGCATGGACAGCCGCGCCATCCTGGGACTTTACGCGATATAGATGCCGCCGTTGACCTGCATGACCTCGCCCGTGACGAAACCCGCCAGCGGCGAGCACAGGAAAGCGATGGAACCGGCGATCTCCTCGGCCGTGCCGTAGCGGCGCAGCGGCGTGCTTTCGAGCAGTTGCGCGCCCTTCTGCCCGATCAGGTCCTGGGTCATGGAGGTGGCGATGATGCCCGGCGCCACCGCGTTCACGCGGATCTGCGGCGCCAGTTCCAGGGCCAGGCTGCGCGTGAAGCTCTGCACCGCGCCCTTGGAGGCCGAGTAGGCCGCATGCGCATAGCTGCCGCGCTGGGCCGCCAGCGAGGTCAGCAGCACGATGGAGCCATCGTGGCGCAAGTGGCGCTGGGCGGCGCGGCACACATAGAAGGTGCCGTCCAGGTTCACGCGCATCAGCGTGCGCCAGGCCTCGTCGCTGGTGTCCTTGACCAGTTGCTCCGGGTAGATGCCGGCGCAATGCACCAGGTGATCCAGCCCACCGAAATGCTTGGCTGCGGCTTCAAACACGCGTTCGCAGTCGGCCGAGGCCGACACGTCCAGCGCACGCGTGTAGACGCGCTGGCCGCTGGGGTCCAGTTCGGCCGCGACCTCTTCCAGGCGCGCATTGTCGATGTCGGTCAGCACCAGCCGGGCGCCATGCGCCGCCATCAGCCGCGCCGTCGCCAGACCGATGCCATTGCCTGCGCCGGTGATGGCGGCAACCTTTCCTTCGAACGAAATCATTCTGTCTCCTGAAGCGCTCTCGTATGCGGGCTGAACGCCTTTCCGGCGGCCGTTGGAGTTCCGATTGGACTCCCGAAACCGCCGCTTGACACGGGAAAAACGCTTGCCCTATGATTTATCGGACAACTTAATAAAGTTGCCTGACAACTTATTCCGAAAGCGTAAAGCAACTGACGCTTTCAGGCAAGAGAGTCGGCAACGACACGGCGGCAAGCCGCCGCCCAGGCAGGGGACAATCAGGTGGAAATCACCGGCAGCACTACCGTTTTCGCGATAGCGGCGGACCCGATCGCGCACGTCAAGACGCCCCAGCGGCTCAATGCCCTGCTGCGCGAGCGCGGCGTGGACGCGGTCATGGTGCCGTTCCACGTCGCTCCCGACGGCCTGCCCGGCCTGTTCGCCGGTATCCGCTGGCTGGCCAACCTGGGCGGCATCGTGGTGACGGTGCCCCACAAGGAAAACGCCGCCGCTCTATGCGACGCCCTGACGCCGTCCGCCCAATTGAGCGGCGCGGTCAACGCGGTGCGCCTGCGCGACGGCGTGCTCACCGGCGGCAACTTCGACGGGCTGGGCTTCGTTGCCGGCCTGCGCAGCCAGGGCCACGATCCGGCCGGCCGCCATGTCTACCTGGCCGGGATGGGCGGCGCGGGCAAGGCTATCGCCTGCGCCATCGCCGACGCCTGTCCCGCCAGCCTGCGCCTGTACAACCGCAGCGCCGACAAGGCGGTCTCCTTTGCCGCGCATCTCGCCCGCCAATACCCCGGCCTGGCCATCAGCGTGGCCGGCGCCGCGCCCGAAGCCTGCGACATCGCCATCAACGCGACCTCGCTGGGCCTGCATGACACCGATCCCCTGCCCTTCCAGCTGGACGCGCTTGCCGCCGGCACTGTCGTCGCCGACGCCGTGATGAGCCGCGTCGACACGCCCCTGCTGCGCGCCGCAGCCGCGCGCGGCTGCCGCACGCATCCAGGCCTGTACATGCTGGAAGGACAGATCGCCGAAATTGCCCGCTTCCTGGGCATAGAAGAGCCGCGCCTGTCCGCCAGCGCGCGTGCTTGATCCACAAATTCACCACACTCCCGTCCCACGGAGGAGACACGCATGAAATTGGCTTTCACCACCGGCCTGCTGTGCCTGGCCGGCATCGCCGCATCGGCCCAGGCCGCGCCCGTCAAGATCGGCCTGATCGAAACGCTGTCCGGCCCGCAGGCTTCGACCGGCCTGATGTTCCGCGCCGCGGTCAAATATGAGCTGGACCGCATCAACGCCGCCGGCGGCTGGAACGGCCAGCCGCTGGAGCTGGTCGAGTTCGACAACCAGGGCGGCCCGGTGGGCGCGTCCGACCGCTTCCGCGCGGCAGCGGCCGAAGGCGTGCAGATCCTGGTGCAAGGTTCGTCGTCGGCCATTTCCGGCCAGTTGACCGAAGACGTGCGCAAGCACAACCTGCGCAACCCCGGCAAGGAGGTCGTGTTCCTGAACGTGGGCGGAGAAGCGCTGGAACTGACCGGCCAGAAGTGCCACTTCTATCATTTCCGCTTCACCACCAATGCCGACCTGCGCGTGAAGGCGCTGGCTTCCGTCATGTCGGCCGACGGCACGCTGGGCAAGCGCGTGTACGCCATCAACCAGAACTACTCCTGGGGCCAGGACATGGAAGGCGCGACCGAGCGCTTCGCCCAGCAGTACGGCTATGAAGTGGTCGGCAAGACGCTGCATGAAGTCAACAAGATCCAGGACTTCGCGCCGTACGTCGCGCGCATCCGCTCGTCCAACCCCGACACCGTCATCACCGGCAACTGGTCCAACGACCTGCTGCTGTTGATGAAGGCCACGCAGGCCGCAGGCCTGAAGGTCCGCTTCGCCACCGTGTTCCTGGACCAGGTGGGCAACCTGGCCAACGCCGGCGAGGTCGCGCTGGGCCACTACATCGCCCACCCCTACAACATCGAAGCCGCAGGCGAGGAAGGCGCCAAGTTCGCCGAGGACTACAAGGCCAAGACCGGCCACTACCCCAGCTACACCGAGCCGCAGACCGTGATCGGCATCCGCTTCCTGGGCGAGGCGCTCAAGCAGGTCAAGCCGCAAGACGGCAAGCTGTCCGTGCCGCAACTGGCCGGCGCGCTGGAGAAGGTCACCTACACCTCGTCGCTGGGCACCTACACGATGCGCGCCGAAGACCATCAGGTGCAGCTGCCCATGGTGGTGTCCAAGGTCGGCAAGAACGCCAAGTACAAGGCCGACGGCACCGACATGGGCTTCGAGCCGGTCAAGGTGCTGGCCGCGGCCGAGGTGTCGGCGCCGGCGCAGGCAACCTGCAAGATGCAGCGGCCGAACTGATGGGCCGCAAGCGCGTCCGACGCCAGCTTGCGCATGGCGCTCCGGACGCGCTTCCTCATCAGCCTTCGTCGCAGATCAATAAGCGCACCCCCGGCGCGGGCCGGACAAAACCTGGTGCGCAATCGCTCGCAAGACGTCCGTCGTCTTAGCGCAAGAATCCTGGAGCGGACATGGAATACTTTACCGTCTCGCTGTTGAACGGCGTGATTTACGGCCTGCTGCTATTCATGGTGTCGGCAGGCCTGACACTGATTTTCGGCATGATGGGCGTGCTCAACTTCGCGCACGCCTCGTTCTACATGATAGGCGCGTATGCCGCCTACACCCTGACGCCCGTCACCGGCTTCTGGGCCGCGCTGGTCCTGGCCACCGTCATCGCCGGCGTGCTCGGCATGGGCGTGGAGCGCTACTTCCTGCGCCGCGTCCACAAGTTCGGCCACGCGCAGGAACTGCTGGTGACCTTTGGCCTGGCCTTCATCGTGGCCGAGCTGATCAAGCTGTTCTACGGCGACTTTCCGGTCGACTACCGCGTGCCGCAGTTCCTCAACTTCGCTGCCTTCCGCGTGTTCGACGCGGACTATCCGTTCTACCGCCTGCTGATGGGCGGCGTGTCGCTGGCGATGTTCGCCGTGATCTATCTGCTGCTGTCGCGCACCCGCGTGGGCATCGTGGTGCGCTCGGCCATCTACCGTCCGCGCATGGCCGAGGCGCTGGGCCACAACGTGCCGCTGGTGTTCATGAGCGTGTTCGGCGTGGGCGCAGCCATGGCCGGCCTGGCCGGCGCGGTGGCCGGCGCCTTCTACACCACCAATCCGAACATGGCGCTGGAATTGGGCGTGCTGGTGTTCGTGGTGGTGGTAGTGGGCGGCCTGGGCTCGCTCGAAGGCGCGATGATCGCCTCGCTGCTGATCGGCCTGATCAGTTCTTTCTCGGTGGGCATCGACGCCAGCCTGGCGTCCTTGTTCGGTCTGTTCGGAGCCGGCGAATGGGCCGAGAGCGTGGGCGGCCTGATGACCGTCAAGGTCTCGAGCCTGGCGGCCACCCTGCCCTTCCTGCTGATGCTGGTGGTGTTGCTGGTCAAGCCCTCGGGCCTGAAGGGAGAGCAGGCATGAGCCAGACCCGCCGCGCTTCCACAATCTTCCTCCTGGCCTTGTGCGTGGCCGCGCTCTGCGCGCTGCCCTGGCTGCTGCCCCCGGGCCAGCTGGTGGCGGCGGTGCAGATGCTGATCGCCGCGCTGTTCGCCTGCGCCTTCAATCTGCTGGCCGGCCAGGGCGGCATGCTGTCCTTCGGCCACGCCGCCTACTTCGGCGTGGGCACCTTCGCCACCATCCACGCCATGAACGCGCTGGGCGGTGCGGGACTCCTGCCCACGCCCCTGATGCCGCTGGCCGGCGGCGTGGCGGGCCTGCTGTTCGGCCTGGTCGCGGGCTGGTTCGCCACCATGCGCGCCGGCGTGTACTTCGCCATGATCACGCTGGCGCTGGCGGAACTGCTGCACGCGTTGGCGCCGCACCTCAAGGGCGTGTTCGGCGGCGAGGCGGGCGTATCCGCCATGCGCATGCCGGCCTGGGGCTTCACTTTCGGTTCGGACATCGAGGTCTATTTCCTGGTGCTGGCCTGGGTGCTGGTGTCGCTCGCGGCGCTGTATGGCCTGACGCGCACGCCGCTGGGCCGGCTGACGCTGGGCCTGCGTGAAAACGCCAACCGCCTGCGCTATCTGGGCTATCGCCCGCATACGCTGAAGACCCTGGTGTTCGCGCTGTCGGCCATGTTCGCCGGCATTGCCGGGGGCTTGCAGGCGCTGAACATCGAGGCCGGCAACTATGTGCTGTTCGACGTCAAGCTGTCCACCGACGCGGTGCTGTTCGCCTATATCGGCGGCGTCAACGCCTTCCTCGGTCCGGTGCTGGGCGCCTCCATCCTGACCTTCCTGTCGCAGACGCTGGCCGACATCACCCGCTCCTGGCTGCTGTACCAGGGCATCCTGTTCGTGCTGGTGATGCTGTTCGTGCCGGACGGCCTGGTCGGCCTGGTGCAGGGCGCCGCCCGCTCGCTGCGCGAGCGCGGCCTGGGCAACTGGCTGCCGCGCGCGGCGGTGTCGGTGGCGGGCGGCCTGCTGCTGACTTGCGCCACGGTCTTCACGGTGGAACTGCTGCAACGCATGTTCGCCCGCGACTACCGCTCGCTGTTGGCAATGAACCCCGAGGCCGGCTGGCCCGACATTCCGCTGTTCGGCCACGACTGGGCGCCGCTGGCGCCATCGACCTGGCTGATTCCGCTGGCGCTGTTCGCCGTGGGCCTGGCCGCCTGCCGCTGGGCGCTGGCCCTGTGGCGCGACGACGAACAAGCCGCTCCCGCGCTGGAGGCCGCACAATGAGCCACGAGATCCTGACCCTGACCGACGTGCGCAAGTCTTTCGGCGACGCACAGATCATCCGCGGCGTGAACCTGAAGATCGAGGCCGGCGAGCGCCATGCCGTCATCGGCCCGAACGGCGCCGGCAAGTCCACCCTGTTCCACCTGATGTCGGGCTCGTTCGCGCCAACGTCGGGCGACATCAGCCTGCGCGCGCGCTCCATCGGCGGCCTGCCGCCGGAACGCATCAACCGCCTGGGATTGGCGCGCTCGTTCCAGATCACCAACGTGTTCCCGCGCCTGTCGGTGCGCGAGAACCTGCGGCTGGCGGTGCTGCGCATGCATGGGCTGGTCTACAACTTCTGGCGTCCCATCGCCCGCAACCGCGCCGTCAACGAAGACGTGGACCGCCTGCTGGAAAAAGTGCGCCTGACCGCCAAGCAGGACACCGCCGCCGGCGACCTGAACTATTCGGAGCAGCGCTCGCTGGAAATCGGCATGACGCTGGCCTCGCGCCCCAAGGTCATCCTGCTGGACGAGCCCATGGCGGGCATGTCCCAGCACGAGGTGGACTACACGGTCGAACTCATCAAGGACGTGACCCGCGATTGCACGCTGCTGATCGTGGAGCATGACATGCAGGTGGTGTTCTCGCTGGCCGACCGCATCAGCGTGCTGGTCTACGGCGAAATCCTCGCCACCGGCACGCCGGCCGACATCCGCGGCGACGCCCGCGTGCGCGAAGCCTACCTGGGAGAGGAAACGGTATGACGACGCAATCCCCCTTGCTGAGCCTGCAAGGCGTGCACGCCCACTACGGCAAGAGCCACATCCTGCACGGCATCGACCTGACCGTGGGCCGCGGCGAAGTCGTGAGCCTGCTGGGCCGCAACGGCGCCGGCCGCTCCACCACCATGAAGAGCATCATGGGCCTGGTGGACGTGACCGGCGGCAGCATCGCCATTGAAGGCCGCGACATCACCAACAAGCGCCCCTTCGAGATCGCCCGCGCCGGGCTGGGCTTCGTGCCGGAAGAGCGCGAGGTGTTCGCCAACCTGACCGTGGACGAAAACCTGCGCATGGGTGAACAGCCCAAGCGCGAGGACGCGCCCTACTGGTCGACCGAGCAGATGTTCGACTACTTCCCGCGCCTGAAAGAACGCCGCGGCACCAAGGCCGGCAACCTGTCCGGCGGCGAACAGCAGATGCTGACCATGTGCCGTTCGCTCTTGGGCAATCCCAAGGTCATGCTGATCGACGAGCCCACCGAAGGGCTGGCGCCGAAGATCGTGGAAGTGATCGCCGACGTGATCCGCGACATCCACAAGCGCGGCGTGTCCGTGGTGCTGGTGGAACAGAAGCTGACCATCGCGCTGAAGGTCTCCACCCGCGTCAGCGTGATGGGCCACGGCCGCATCGTTTTCGAAGGACCTCCCGCGCAGCTGCATGAGCGCCAGGACGTGGTCCAGGAATGGCTGGCGGTCTGAGCGCCGGCAAATACATCGCTAAGAGGCAAACATCTTGGACCAAACTCCCGAAGTCATCCATCCCGACCTGCGCGGCCAGAGCGTCGTCATCACCGGCGGCGCCAAGGGCATAGGCCTGGCCACGGCGCAGGCGTTCGTGCGCCAGGGCGCGCGCGTGGCGCTGCTGGACATGGACGCGGCCGCCCTGGATGAAGCCGTCGCCGGCCTGGCCGCGCTGGGCGGCGAGGCGCTGGCCGTGCAAGCCTCGGTCACCGACGCTGACGCCGTCGAGCAGGCTTTCGCACAGATCGAACAGGCCTGGGGCCGCATCGACGTGCTGGTCAATAACGCGGGCGTCTCGGCCAACAAGCCCACGCTGGAAGTCACCGTGGACGAATGGCGCCGCGCCGTGGACATCAACCTGACCGGCGTGTTCCTGTGCGCCCAGGCCGCCGGCCGCCGCATGGTGCCCGCCGGCGTCGGCACCATCATCAACCTGGCCTCGATGTACGGCGTGGTGGCGGCGCCCGACCGCGCCGCCTACTGCGCCACCAAGGGCGCGGTGGTGCTGCTGACCGAGACCCTGGCCGTGGAATGGGGCCCGATGGGCGTGCGCGTCAACGCGTTGGCGCCGGGCTACGTGGAAACGGACCTGGTGCGCGACCTGGCCGCGCGCGGCCGCCTGGACCCCGAACGCCTCAAGCAGCGCACGCCGCTGCGGCGCCTGGCGCAACCGGCCGAAATGGCCGACCTGGCGGTGTTCCTGGCCTCGCGCCAGGCCGGCTACATCAACGGACACACCCTGGTGGCCGACGGCGGCTGGAGCCGCTACAGCTACCTCTAATCGCAAGACACATACACATCTCTGGAGATTCATTCATGGCCACCCACCAACCGCTCGAGCCCCAGGCGCCCTGGCGGCAACTGACGGTAGACGCCAAGGACTGGCAACAGGCGGATCCCGCCCTGCTCGGCACCATGCTTACCCAGCTGCACTGGATCCGCGCCTTTGAAGAGGCCGTGCTGGACCTGGCCGCCGAAGGCCTGGTGCATGGCCCGGCGCATTCGTCGGTGGGCCAGGAAGGCGGCGCGGTCGGCTCGGTGCTGGCGCTGGGCGCCGGCGACCAGATCAACGGTTCGCACCGCGGCCACCACCAGTTCCTGGCCAAGGCGCTGCAACATGTCGCGCCGCTGGGGCTGGACCCGCGCAATCCTCTCACCTCCGCCATCGACGACGTCCTGCAGAAGACGCTGGCCGAGATCATGGGCCTGGCCCAGGGCTATTGCCACGGCCGCGGCGGCAGCATGCACCTGCGCTGGCTGGAAGCCGGCGCGCTGGGCACCAACGCCATCGTCGGCGGCGGCGTGCCGCTGGCCGCGGGCGCCGGCTGGGCGCACAAGCACGCCGGCACTGACCGCGTCGCCGTGACCTATTTTGGCGACGGCGCGGTGAACATTGGCTCGGTGCTGGAAACCATGAACCTGACCGCGGCCTGGAAGACGCCGCTGTGCTTCTTCATCGAGAACAACCGCTACGCCGTGTCCACCACGGTGGAAGAGTCCACCGCCGAACCGCGCCTGTCGGCGCGCGGCCTGGCCTTCAACATCCCGTCGTGGAAGGTGGACGGCATGGATCCGCTGGCGGTCCACCTGGCCATGTCCGAAGCCGTGGCGCACATGCGCGCCGGCAACGGTCCGACCATCGTCGAAGTGGACGTGTACCGCTTTTTCCACCAGAACGGCCCCTTCCCCGGTAGCGCCTTCGGCTACCGCAGCAAGGACGAAGAATCGCAATGGCGCCGCCGCGATCCGCTGGACAAGATCGCCACGGAGATGATCGGCCGCAAGCTGATCACGCAAGCCGAAGTGGACGCCCTGCGCCAGCGCTGCAAGGACGTGATGAAGGACGTGTCCGGCCGCCTGACCGAAGCCGCCGATGGCGGCAAGCGCCGCGTGCGCGCCGATCTTTGGCCCAGCCCGGATTTCCGCGACGTAGGCCTGCGCAGCGACGGCTCGGAACTGGCCGGCCTGCGCTACCAGGAAGCCGCCGACCACGCCGGCCAGTCCGCCGAGCGCAAGTTCGTGGACGCGGTCGCCGACGTGCTGGACCGCCGCATGGAAACCGACGCCGGCGTGGTGGTGCTGGGCGAAGACGTGCACCGCCTGAAGGGCGGCACCAACGGCGCCACGCGCGGCCTGAAGGACAAATATCCCGACCGCGTGCTGGGCACCCCCATTTCCGAGAACGCCTTCGCCGGCCTGGGCGGCGGCCTGGCCATGGACGGCCGCTACCGGCCCATCGTGGAATTCATGTACCCCGACTTCATGTGGGTCGCGGCCGACCAGATCTTCAACCAGATCGGCAAGGCCCGCCACATGTTCGGCGGCGACATCGACGTGCCCTTCGTGTTGCGCACCAAGGTCGCGATGGGCACGGGCTACGGCTCGCAGCACTCCATGGATCCGGCTGGCATCTTCGCCACCGCGCCCGGCTGGCGCGTGGTCGCGCCGTCCACTCCCTATGAATACGTCGGCCTGATGAACACCGCGCTGGCCTCCAAGGATCCGGTGCTGGTGATCGAGCACGTGGACCTGTACGCCTCCTCGGGCGAAGTGCCCACGGACGACCTAGACTACGCCATTCCGTTCGGCAAGGCTCGCGTGCGCCGCGCGGGCGGCAAGGTCACCATCCTGACCTACCTGTCCATGGTCAGCCGCGCGCTCAAGGCCGCCGAAGCGGCGGGCGTGGACGCCGAGGTCATCGACCTGCGCACGCTGGACCGCGCCAGCCTGGACTGGGACACCATCGGCGCCAGCATCATGAAGACCAACAACGTGCTGATCGTGGAGCAAGGCGCGCGCGGCACGTCCTACGGCGCCATGCTGGCCGACGAGATCCAGCGCCGCTACTTCGACTGGCTGGACCAGCCGATCAAGCGCGTGACCGGCGGCGAGGCCTCGCCCAGCATCTCCAAGGTGCTGGAGCGCGCGGCCTTCGCCGATACCGAGGAAGTAATGGCCGGCCTGGCCGACGTGCTGGCCGACATGGGAGAACAGGCATGAGCACAGCCCTGCACATGACCGTGCCGATGGAAGTCGGCATCTGCTGCGCCGACCTGGACGCGCTGCTGGCCTTCTACACCGAGGTGGTGGGCCTGAAACTCGTCAACCGCGTCAGCGTGCCGGCCGACAAGGCCCAGGCCACCGGTCTGACACGCCACGGCTATGACGTGGCGCGGCTGCAGACCAGCTATGGCGAACGCATCAAGCTGTTGCAGCCCGCCGCCGCGCCCGAGGCCGCCGCGCGCGGCGCGGCCATCCTGGACCGCCAGGGCGCCACTTACCTGACCTTCATCGTGCGCGACCTGCCCGGCGTGGTGCGCGGACTGGAAGCGAAGGGCGTGGTGTTCGACAGCAAGCCGGCGCCGATGGAAGTGCGCCCCGGCACCTGGCTGGCGTTCTTCCGCGACCCCGAAGGCAATGTGCTGGAACTGGTCGAATACGACGATCCCGCCACCTACCGGCCCGACCTGGCCGGCGCCGCAGAATAGGACGAACATCGTGGCACACCTTATCAAGCTCCCCTCCGTTGCGGCCGACACCTCGGGCGGCACGCTGCACCAGTGGCTCAAGAAAGAAGGCGACCTGGTCGCCGTGGGCGACGCATTGGCGGAAATCGAAACCGAGAAGGCCATCGTCGAGATCAATGCCGAGCAGGCCGGCGTACTGGGCCGCATCGTGGTCCAGGCCGGCGCGGCCTCGGTGCCGGTCAACACCGTGATCGGCGTGCTGCTGGTCCAGGGTGAAGACGCTACGGCTATCGACCGCGCGCTGGCCGAAGCCGGCGCCGCGCAGCCCGCGGCAGCACCTGCGGCTGCGGTTGCTGGCAGCGCTGGCCCGGCCCCTGTCGCCGCCCCGGCTTTGGCTTCGGCCAGCAACGCTGCCACCTCGGCTTCTGCGAGCGCCGCAGCCGCGCCTCAGGCACCCGCTGCCGCAGGCACCGCAGCTGTTCCTGGCGGACGCTTGTTCGCCAGCCCGCTGGCGCGCCGCCTGGCCGCGCAATGGCATGTGGACCTGCTGGGCGTGACCGGCACCGGCCCGCACGGCCGCATCGTGCGCCGCGACGTGGAAGCGGCACGAGACCGGGCTCCGGCCGCCGCAACCGCGCCGCTGGCCGGCCGCCCGGCCGCACGCCGCGTCCCGCACACTGGCATGCGCCGCGCCATCGCCCGCCGCCTCACGGAAAGCAAGCAGAACGTGCCGCACTTCTACCTGACGGTGGATTGCAGAATGGACGCGCTGCTGGCCCTGCGCGCGCAAGCCAACCAGGGCGGCTCGGTAAAGCTCTCGGTCAATGACTTCATCGTGCGCGCGGCGGCGCTGGCCCTGCGCGAAGTGCCGGAAGTGAACGCCAGCTGGCATGAAGATGCCGTCGAGTACCACGCCGGCGCCGACATCTCGGTGGCGGTGGCGACCGATGGCGGCCTGGTCACGCCCATCGTGCGCGACGCGGACCTGAAGTCCTTGTCCGCCATCGCGGGTGAAATCGTCGAACTGGCCGGCCGCGCCAAGATCAACCGTCTGAAACCCGAGGAATTCACCGGCGGCTCGCTGACCGTGAGCAACCTGGGCATGTACGGCATCAGCCAGTTCGCTGCCATCATCAATCCGCCGCAGGCGGCCATCCTGACGGTGGGCGCGGCCGAGAAGCGCCCGGTGGTGGACAGCGAAGGCCAACTGGCCGTCGCCACCGTCATGACGGTGACCTTGTCGGCAGACCACCGCGTGGTGGACGGCGCGGTGGGCGCGCGCTGGCTGGCCGCCTTCCGCACACTGATCGAAAACCCCGTGCGCATCCTGTTGTGAGCCCCGCCATGACCAAGACTACCTTTGATCTCGTCGTGGTGGGCGGTGGCCCCGGCGGCTACGTCGCCGCCATCCGCGCGGCCCAGCTGGGCATGTCGGTCGCGCTGGTGGAACGCGCCGAACTGGGCGGCATCTGCCTGAACTGGGGCTGCATCCCCACCAAGGCGCTGCTGCACAGCGCCACCGTGCTACGCGCCTGCCGCGAGGCCGCGCACTACGGCGTGGCGGGTGCGGGCGACGCGCGTCCCGACCTGGCCGCCATGGTGGCGCGTTCGCGCAAGGTGGCGGGCCGCCTGGGCCAGGGCGTCGCGCACCTGATGAAGAAGAACGGCGTGACCGTGTTCGCCGCCAGCGCCAAGCTGGCGGGCGGCGGCCGCCTGGCGCTGGACAACGGCAACACGTTGTCGGCCAAGCACATCATCCTGGCCACGGGCGCGCGCGCCCGCGAACTGCCGGCGCTACCCGTGGGCGAGCGCATCTGGGCCTACCGCCAGGCGCTGGTCCCGGCCGAGATCCCGAAGTCGCTGCTGGTGGTGGGCGCCGGCGCCATCGGCGCGGAATTCGCCAGCTTCTACCGCGCCGTGGGCGCGGAGGTCACGCTGATCGACATGACTGCGGAGATCCTGCCGCAGGAAGACGCGGAAATCTCGGCGCTGGCTCGCAAGGCTTTCGAGAAGCAAGGCATACGCGTGCTGACGCAGTGCGCCGTGACTTCGTCCTCGTTGACCGCGACCGGCGTGAAAGTGGCGCTGGACCAGCAAGGCAAGCGCAGCGAACTGGAAGTGGACCGCGTCATCGTCGCCGCCGGCATCGTCGGCAACGTCGAGAACCTGGGCCTGGAGCAGACCCGCGTCAAGGTCGAGAAGACCCATATCGTCACCGACGGCCTGTGCCGCACGGGCGAGCCCGGCGTCTACGCCATTGGCGACGTGGCCGGAGCGCCGTGGCTTGCGCACAAGGCCAGCCACGAAGCCGTGCTGTGCGTGGAAGCCATCGCCGGCAAGCCCGCGCATCCCATCGATCCGCTGCGCATTCCGGCCTGCACCTATTCGTATCCGCAGGTCGCCAGCATCGGCATGAGCGAAGCCCGCGCCCGCGAACACGCCACCAAGACCGGCGGCGACATCCGCGTGGGAAAGTTCACCTTCGCCGGCAACGGCAAGGCGATCGCCATGGGCGAGGACCAGGGGCTGGTGAAGACGGTGTTCGACGCCAAGAGCGGCGAGCTGCTGGGCGCGCACATCATCCACCCCGAAGCGTCCGAGCTGATCACGGGCTACGGCGTGGCGGCTTCGCTGGAGGCCACCGAGGAAGACCTGATGCACACGGTATTCGCGCACCCGACCCTGTCGGAAACGCTGCACGAATCGGTGCTGTCGGCGTTTGGCCGCGCCTTGCACGCCTAGGACCTGCCTGCCCCGGGGCCTGCTTGCGCAGGTCGCAGGCGCAAACCGCCACGCGGCGCGGACTCAGATCCGCGCCGCCAGGAAGTCCAGGAAGCAGGCTATACGGCGCGACAGCTGCGTGTTGCGGTAATACACCGCGTGCATGGGCTGCAGGTAGTCCGTGTGCGCGGCCTCCATCAACTTCACCAGCCTGCCGGCCTTGACGTCCTCGCGCACCACAAAGTCGGAAAGGCAGGCGATGCCCACGCCGCGCACCGCCAGTTGCCGCTGCGTTTCGCCGCTGGAAGTCGCCAGCGTCGGCATCGCCAGATAGCTGGATCCGCCGGCGTGGCGCAAGGGCCAGACGTTCAGGCTTTCGGGCTGGGTGAAGCCCAGCACCTCATGCGCCGCCAGATCCTCCACCGTCTCCGGCGCGCCGCGCCGGGCTACGTAGTCCGGACTGGCCATCACCCAGCGCGGCGACGGCCGCAGCGGGCGCGCGTGCAGGGTGGAGTCCGTCAGCGGCCCCATGCGCAGCGCCACGTCGGTGCGATGTTCCATGAGGTCGACGATGCGGTCGTTGCTGGTGAGTTCGAGCGTGATCGCCGGATACTCGCGCCGGAACTCCGCCACCAGCGGCACCACGCAATGCAGCATGACCGGCGCCGACGCATCCACCCGCAAGCGGCCCGCAGGACGCTGATGCACCATGCGCATGCAGTCCTCGGCTTCGTCCAGCGACGCGACGATGTGCCTGGCCTTGGGGAGAAAATGCTTGCCCTCTTCGGTCAAGTCCATGCGCCGGGTGGTGCGGTTGAGCAGCGTAACGCCGAGTTCTTCCTCCAGACGCGACAGGCCCCGGCTGACGCCCGACGCGGTGTGACCCAGCAGCTCGGCGGCGGCGCTGAGGGATCCGGCGTCCACCACGCCCAGGAAGAGGCGTAACGCGTCAGAGTTCAGGGACATGAGGGTGGCTCCTTGGTTTGTCGGTCGATTGTATAGAGGGGGTGTCGGCATGGGATTGGGATTTCTTGGCTGCCCTGTCGTGGAGTTCTTTAGACGCCCGACGCGGCGATGCACAGGGCTCCGCTGAATTCATCTTCACGGGCGCTGAGACAAGCGGGCTTGCGCGGGGTACTCGCCCACGGCGGGGTATGGCGAAACGTCTTACGGGGCCCGCTCCCAGCCGGCCGCGCGGGCGGCCGGCTGGAGCGTACTCGATGTCTTGCGTCGTGAGAGCTGATGACAATCACCGGATGAGCGTGTGGGTGAATTCCATAAAAGGGACTACCAGAATCGGCTACCTACCAAAAACAGGGGAGTAGTGCGTCTTCCCAAATGCACTAACACTATCGAATCGGCACACTTGGTCGACTCGACAAAAATAGGGAGAAGCGAGATGGATCGTCGGCGTGTACTGCAAGCCGCACTAGGCTCTGCTTTTATCCTTCCATCCCTGAACGCCGCGGCGCAGGTTAGAAAATCGTTCGACGAACTGTTCGCAGAAGCCAAGACTGTTCCGTACGAGTTCGAAAAGGTTAGATCAGAGAAAGAGGTCTTCGATCCATTCAACTCCAAGGCCGCTGCCCCACGGGTCAAACCGTCCGCACGCACGATCGCACAGAAAGCCATCGAACTCATCGTATTCTTCGAGGTGACGAGCGAAGCGAACTACAGGAAAAAGCTTACCCGTCCTATCTGGCCCGAGGGGCAGTCTGGCGTGACGATCGGCATCGGCTACGACCTTGGAGCCGTTCGCGCCACGTGGTTGCGCGGCGATTGGGGCGATCTTCTTGATCCTGCAATGATCAAGGCGCTGGAGCCGGCATGCCAAAAGTCGGGCAAGCAGGCGGCGAAACTCACGCCTACGCTTCAGCACGTGGAAGTTCCATGGCCAAACGCCATAGATCAGTTCAAGCAACGGCTGCTCCCCCTGTACATCGCGCAGACCTTGATTGCGCTACCACTGGCGGGGGATTTGTCTGACGCATCGCTTGGCGCATTGGTGTCCCTGGTCTACAACCGGGGCGCCAATTTTACGAGTCCCCAGCCTAAACGCAGGGAGATGGTGAAGATCAAAGATGCCCTGGCTTCCAAAGATTATGGGAGCATTCCACAACTCATTCGAGACATGAAGAGGATATGGAACTATGAGGACTATCCTGGACTTCATAAACGCCGTGACCTCGAAGCCGCCCTATTCGAGGAAGGCCTTGCCAATTCATGAAAGCCGTATCAGCGTTGATGACCTTCTGCGCAAGTATCGTACTCTCGCAGGCCCAAGCCGCGGATACCGGGAGGGTCGCGTTACTGATTGGCAACTGGGACTACGACATGAGTGGCGCGTGGGAGGAAGCCCCTCGCCAGAATTTTCAGGCGGACCTCAAGAACCCGTGCAAGGACGTCAATCGCGTCAAGCAATCGCTCGAGCGAGTTCAGTTCGGCAACGACATCGAGGTCGCGTGCAATCTTTCGCTGCAAGGCTTCAAGCGTAAGCTTGATGACTTCGCAAAGAAGGTCGAGAACCTGCCTCCGGGCTCGCTTGCCTTTATCTTCTACTCCGGGCACGGGTTGCAGCAGTATGGATACATCTGGTCGCTACCAGTGTTGATGGAGCTGCCTGGGGATCTTCTGCAAGACGGCCGAGAGAACCAGCAGATTCAGCATCTATCCAAAGAGGCAATCGAGATTCAGGCAGCGCTGCGCAAGTTTACCAACCGTACCGACATTGCCATCTACATCGCCCTCGATCAGTGCAGGAACGCGCCGCTGCCAAGCAAGATCGCGTTCAACAACGGCTTCAATCCCGCAATTCCGGAGAATGTCGGCATTCAGTTTTCTTCCACGCCCGGTGAAACGAGTCCTGACGGCAGTGAAATGGTAAAGCTGTTGACGACGGAGCTTGAACGCGGAGGCAAGATGACGGACATCGCCGGGCGGGTCTATGGCAAGAGCCTTGACTTGTTCCGCAGCAAGGGCAAAGGTTCGTATTCGGTCAACTATGCGGGACGAGACTTCCAGCGCCTGCAAAGCCCAGCCATGAGCTTGCAGGCTGCTCCGAACACCACGCCCCCACCTCCCACGTTGTTGCAGGCGACGGATGACGTGGTGCGTGGCAGGCAAGAGCTTCGTCGAAAGCCCGCGGGGGCCAAGCCACCACCCTCACTGGACATCTTCTGGTGTGAGGGAAAAGGCGAGCGAGCTCGCTACAGTACCGCGATGGACCTAGCAAGAAAGATCGCGAAAGATGCGCCCGCTTACGGTGTTGGCCGGGTCGCGGTCAGGTCGCTCCCGGTGCAGGCCAATCTTCACGACTACAACGTTTGGCGCAACCTAATGCGTTATGACCCTGGAGAAGACAACGAAAAATTCATTCTTGAGAGCATCGCTTCCAAGTTCCCGGAATATGCTTTCCTGCCACAACGTGGCACTGGGTTTGGCAACAAGCCGACGTACAACTACATGTCCGCGTTCATCTGCGAAGGATTCACCGGCCAATAGATTGCGTGCAACCAGACGTGCAATCATCAACCCCGGCCCGCCGCGCCCGGCCCGGGCCGGGGCCGGAGCCCGCAAGACACGCCCCCCCGATGCGGCCAAGAACGCCAAGCGCACCGTCCTCCCCCGCGCCCCACAAGATCCCAATGCGGCAGGCGCCTTAAGGCCCCCCCGCATCCACCGCAAGAAAAGCCAATAACATCAAGCCACCCGAGCCCCACCAATAGAAACAACACTCGCACTAAACCCCTTCAACAACTCCTCCCTCCGCAACGCCGCCTTCTCCATCGCCGCCTCCTTCACATGCCCGTAGCCCCGGATCTCCTCGGGCAGACTAGCCAAGGCCACCGCACGCTCAATATTTCCGCGATTCAATTTCGACAAGATCGCGCTCAAAGTCTCCCGGTACTCGCGGATCAGCTCGCGTTCGGCGCGCCGCTCGGCGGTGTAGCCAAATGGGTCCAGCTTCGACCCGCGCAACCTTCGCATTCGCGCCAACACGCCGAAAACGCGCAACATCCCAGGCCCATAGCTGCGCTTGATCAGATGGCCGTCCTTATCGCGCCGCGAAAACAACGGCGGCGCCAGGTGGAAGTTCAGCTTCCAGTCGCCTTCGAACTGCGCCTGTACGCGCTTCAGGAATTCACCGTCTGAATACAGCCGCGCCACCTCGTACTCGTCCTTGTAGGCCATCAGCTTGAAGTAGTAGCGCGCCACCGCCAGCGCCAGCCGGTTGGTGCCCGTGGCCTCGCGTTCGGCGCGCGCAACCTTGTCCACCAGTTCGGTGTACTGCCGAGCGTAGGCCTCGTTCTGGTAGTCGGTCAGGAACGCCTTGCGCACCGACACCAGCCGCTCCAGTTCTCCGGCAGGCTTCTTCAATTCCACGACAGGACTTGCCGCGCGCGGGCGCTTGAGTTCGATGATGCCCTCGGGCTGGGATGGCGCGCCGTTGGCGATCAGGCGCTTCACGTCCGCCAGGTCGTGCGCGGCGCGACGGCCCCAAGCGAAGGCAGTGAGGTTGTTCTGCACCTGCTGGCCGTTCAGTTCGATAGCACGCAAGAGCGCGTCCTGCGACAACGGAATCCAGCCCTTCTGATAGGCGTAACCCATCATCAGCGGATTGGAATAGATCGCGTCGCCCAGCAGGCCCACAGCCAGCGCGGCGGCGTCGACGGAGGCCAGGTGCTCCTTGCCGCAGGCGGCCGCCAGGTCGGCGACCAGGTTGGCACCCGGCAGCGTCCAGTCCGGATTGCTGACAAAGGCGGCGGTCGGCGCGGTGTCGCTGTTGAGCAGGACGCGCGTCCGGTCCGGATTCAGCCGCGCCATGGATTCCGCGCTGGTGGCCACGACCAGGTCGCCGGCCAGCAGCAGGTCGGCTTCGCCCATGGCGACCCGTGTGTTCAGCAGATGGTCCGGCGTCTGCGCCAGCACTACGTGCGAATACACGGCGCCGCCCTTCTGCGCCAGGCCCGCCATGTCCAGCACCGAACAGCCCTTGCCCTCCAGGTGTGCGGCCATGCCCAGCAGTTGGCCGATGGTGACCACGCCGGTGCCGCCCACGCCGGCGATGAAGACGCCGTAGGGTTGGTGCAATTCGCGCGCGGCCGGATGCGGCACGTCCTCGTCGATGGCGCCGTCCTGCTCCAACGCGCCCGGCTTCTTGAGCTTGCCGCCCTCCACAGTTACGAAGCTGGGGCAAAAGCCCTTCAGACAGGAGAAATCCTTGTTGCAGCTGGACTGGTTGATCGTGCGCTTGCGGCCGAACTCGGTGTCCAGGGGTTCCACCGACAGGCAATGCGATTTCTGCGAACAGTCGCCGCAGCCCTCGCACACGCGCTCGTTGATGAGCACGCGGCGCGCCGGGTCCGGATAGGCGTTGCGCTTACGCCGGCGCCGCTTCTCGGTGGCGCACGTCTGGTCATAGATCAGCACCGATACCGCGGGATGCTCGCGCAGTTCGCGCATGACCGCGTCGAGCTCATCGCGGTGCCGCACCGGCACGCCCGGCGCCAGGCCTTCGATCTGCTTGTACTTGCCAGGCTCGTCGGTGACCACCACGATCTTCTCGATGCCCTCGGCGGCCATCTGGCGGCTGATCATCGGCACGCTCAAGGGGCCATCCACCGGCTGCCCGCCCGTCATCGCCACGGCATCGTTGAACAGGATCTTGTAGGTGATCGGCACCTTGGCCGCCACCGCCGCGCGTATCGCCAAAAGTCCCGAATGGAAGTAGGTGCCGTCGCCCAGGTTGGCGAACACATGCTTTTCCTCGGTGAATGGCGCCTGTCCCACCCAGGGCACGCCCTCGCCGCCCATTTGCGTGAACACATCGGTGCTGCGGTCCATCCACCTGACCATGTAATGGCAGCCGATGCCGGCCATCCCGCGCGAGCCTTCCGGCAGGCGGGTCGAGGTGTTGTGCGGACAGCCCGAACAGAACCAGGGCTTGCGCTCTTCGACCACGCGCGGGCGCGCCAGCTCCTGTTCGCGGCCGCTGATGAAGGCCAGGCGCGCCTCGATGCCGGCGCGCACGTCCGCAGGCAACTCGAAACGCAGCAAGCGCGCGGCGATGGCGCGCGCCACCATGGCGGGCGAGAATTCGTAGTGCGCCGGCAGCAGCCAATTGCCTTGCGGCACCGACCATTCGCCGCCGTCCTTGTCGTCGAACTTGCCGACCACGCGTGGAATCTTCTTGCCGCTGCCGATCCAGCTGAACAGCTCTTCCTTCAACTGGTACTCCAGCACCTGGCGCTTCTCCTCCACGACCAGGATCTCGTCCAGGCCTTCGGCGAAGCGCTGCATGCCGGTGGATTCCAGCGGCCAGACCATGCCCACCTTGAACAGGCGCAGGCCGATGCGCTGGCACACGGCCTCGGACAGGCCCAGGTCGGACAGCGCCTGGCGCGTGTCCAGATACGCTTTGCCTGACGTCATGATGCCGAAGCGCGCGTCGCGTTGCGGCACCTGCCAGAGTTCGCGGTTGAGCTTGTTGGCGCGGACATAGGCCAACGCGGCATAAAGCTTGTAGTCCAGCAGGCGGGCCTCCTGCTGCAAGGGCGTGTCGGGCAGCCGGATGTTCAGGCCGTCGGCCGGCAGCTGGAAGTCCTGCGGCAGCAAGATCTCCACGCGATACGGATCCACGTCGACGGAGGCGGAGACTTCGACGATATCGGTAATGCACTTCATGCCCACCCAGACGCCCGCGTAGCGGCTCATCGCCCAACCATGCAGCCCGTAGTCCAGCACCTCCTGCACGCTGGAAGGAAACAGCGCCGGAATCATGCAGGCCTTGAGGATGTGGTCGCTCTGGTGCGGCAAGGTCGAGGACTTGGCCGGGTGGTCGTCCCCCGCCACCACCAGCACACCGCCGTGGCGCGAGGTGCCGGCCGCGTTGGCGTGCTTGAAGACGTCGCCGCAGCGGTCCACGCCCGGCCCCTTGCCGTACCACATACCGAAAACGCCGTCGTACTTGGCGCCCGGAAACAGATTGACCTGCTGCGAGCCCCACACCGCGGTAGCGGCCAGGTCTTCGTTGATGCCGGGTTGGAACTCGACGTGGTGGGCCTTCAGGTACTTGGCCGCCTTCCACATGTTCTGGTCGACGCCGCCCAGCGGAGAGCCGCGGTAGCCGGACACGAAGCCCGCCGTGTTCAGGCCGGCGCGCGCATCGCGCACCCGCTGCATCATGGGCAGGCGGACCAGGGCATGGATGCCGCTCATCCAGGCGCGCCCGGATTCCAGGGTGTACTTGTCGTCCAGCTGGACGGATTCGAGCGCGGCACGCAAGGCAGGCGAAGCAGGAGCGTTCATGTCGACTCCAAGGGATCCAGGAACCCCTGCCGGCAACGCGCGACACCCTCTTGAAGCGCACGCGGGCGAGCAAGGGACGTGAATTGCGGGCGCTGGCGCGCTTCTGTTTCCATTGGTTGTAACCGCTCGCCCCACCCCCGGCAATAGGGCGATGCGATAATTGCCGCCATGGACTTCGCCCCTCGTATCGTCGACTGGCAGCGCCGTCACGGCCGCCACGATCTCCCCTGGCAAAACACCCGGGATCCTTACCGCATCTGGCTCTCCGAGATCATGCTGCAGCAGACGCAGGTGGCGACGGTCATTCCCTATTACGAACGCTTCCTGCAGCGCTTCCCGGACGTGGCCGCGCTGGGCGCGGCCGCACAGGAAGACGTAATGCCTTATTGGGCCGGACTGGGCTACTACGCTCGCGCCCGCAACCTGCACCGCTGCGCGCAAGAGATCGCGCGAGATTGGGGCGGCCGCTTCCCGCCCACGGCCGAAGCCATCGCCACGCTGCCCGGCATCGGCCGCTCCACCGCGGCGGCCATCGCCGCGTTCGCCTACGGCGAGCGCGCGCCCATCCTGGACGGTAACGTCAAGCGGGTGTTCACGCGGCACTTCGGCATCGCCGGCGACCCGACCAAACGGGAAGTCGAACAGAAACTGTGGGCCTTGGCGGATGCGCAGGTCGAAGCCGCGCCCGGCCTGGACATGGCCGCCTACACGCAAGGCCTGATGGATCTGGGCGCCACGCTATGCACGCGCGGCAAGCCCGCCTGCGATGCGTGCCCGGCGGCGGACAGTTGCGTGGCCAAGCGCGAAGGCCGCCAGGCCGAACTGCCCACGCCCAAGGCGCGCAAGGCGATCCCCGAACGCGAGACCTGTATGCTGGTCCTGCGGCACGAAGGCGCCTTCCTGCTGCAACAGCGGCCCGAGCCCGGTATCTGGGGTGGGCTGTGGAGCCTGCCCGAGTTCGACGTATCGCAAGACCCGGACAGCGCCTCGCGCGCGCTGGGCCTGGAACCCGAACAGCGCTTCGAATTGGCCGCCTTTGCCCACACCTTCACACACTACCGCCTGCACATCCGGCCCTGGCTGGTGCCGGTGCGCGCAGCCGGCCTGCGCGAGTCCGCCAGGCCGGAACGTTGGGTGGCGGCGGATGAACTGGCATCAGTGGCGCTGCCCGCGCCTGTCAAGAAGCTGCTGCAAGGGCTGGTAGAGGCGGGGATGCAGGACAGCCTGTTCAAGGGCTGAGCGGCAGCGGCGAAGGCGCCGCCTGATGCGGCTACTCGCCCCCGCCCAGCAACATCACCAGCTTCAGATCCGGATGCGTCGCCAACCGGAATGTGATCTGCTGGTAGGCCAGCTTGCCGCGCCCCGGATGCTGGAATTCACGCAAACCGCCTTCGCGCTCCACCACCGCGTGGCGCGTCCACCAGTGGGCGAACACCGGACTCTGGCGGTTCAGGCTGTCCAGCAGCGCCAGCACGCCCGGCTCATCCAGATGCGCGCCGGCGTCGGCGCGGAATTCCGCCACCACGCGGCGGGCGCGCTGGTCCCAGTCCACCACCAGTTCGCGCGCGGCGGGGTCCAGGAAGATATAGCGCAGCAGATTCGGTTCGGCGTCGCGCGCCGGCCAGTTGTCGAACAGCTCGCGCAACGGCTCGTTGTACGCCAGCACGTTCCAGGCGCGGTCCAGCACGTAGGCCGGCGCATTGATCGCGTTCACGCATTCCTGCAAGGGGCCAGGCGCGCCCGCATCGTCGCGGCCGTGCTGAGGGTCGGCACAGTCGGCCAGGTCGAACAGATAGGCGCGTTCGGCGCGGGCCAGTTGCAGCACGCCCGCGATGCGCGACCAGACCGAAGGCGACACCGACACCTCCCGTCCCTGCTCTATCCACGTGTACCAGGTGACGCTGATGCCGCACAGTTGGGCGACCTCCTCGCGCCGCAGCCCAGGCGTGCGGCGGCGCATGCCTTCCGGCAAGCCGGCCATCTGGGGCGTGATGCGGGAACGGGCGCTGCGCACAAATTCGCCCAGCGCCTGGCGGCGCAAGGGAGAGCCTTCATGGCCGGCGGCGCCGGTTTGGGGGGAAGTAGTCATACCAGGATGAGCAATGGACTTGTACGTGTATGGGCAGCCGCCTATCTTAGCGCCTGGGCCACCGCTTCCCAACGCTTTCCGCCCCCGCGGCAGCCCCAGCCACCCAAGGATTCCTCATGACCGCCAGCACCCATGACGCCGCCGTCGACCGCCAATTCAGCCCGCGCGCGACCGCCTACCTGACCAGCGCCGTACACGCCCAGGGCGAAGACCTGCTGCAAATGGCAGGCATCGCCGCGCAGCATCCCGAAGCCCGGCTGCTGGACCTGGGCTGTGGCGGCGGCCACGTCAGCTTTCACGTCGCGCCGCACGTCAAGCACGTCACCGCCTATGACCTGTCGCAGCAAATGCTGGACGTGGTCGCGGGCGAGGCCGCCAAGCGCGGGCTGGCCAACCTGGCCACCTGTCAGGGCAAGGCGGAATACCTGCCGTTCGACGACGGCGAATTCGACCTGGTGATGTCGCGCTATTCCACCCACCACTGGCAGGATGCTGGACGCGGCCTGCGCGAAGCCTTCCGCGTTCTGAAACCCGGCGGCATCGCCGTGTTCGCCGACGTGGTGTCGCCGGGCGAGCCGTTGCTGGATACCTGGCTGCAGACCATCGAGGTATTGCGCGACACTTCGCACGTGCGCGACTACTCGGTTGCCGAGTGGACCCGCATGCTGACCGAAGCCGGCTTCACCCTGCAGGGCCTGGCGCCACGCCGCCTGCCGCTGGAGTTCCAGTCCTGGGTCGTGCGCATGCGCACGCCGGACACGCTGGTGGCGGCATTGCGCCATATGTTCGGCATCGCGCCTGACGTGGTGCGCACGCACTTCGAGGTGCAGGACGACGCGTCCTTCACCAGCGACACGGCCACCATCGTGGTGAGAAAGCCGGGCTGATTCCTCCGCTGCGGCGGGACCCGCTCGACAGCGCCCGCTCCGACCTGTATAGGTATGGGTTCGACAGAATCCCGTACAGGTAAGGAAGCGCCATGTCCGATACGTCCAACCAGCCATTGCCCGCCGCGTCCCCGGTGGACCTGACCGTCACCGAGGCCGCGGCCCTGATCCGGCAAGGCAGGCTCACCAGCGTTGCGCTGACCCAGGCCTGCCTGGACCGCATCGACGCCCGCGCGGACCTCAACGCCTTCATCACCGTGGACCGCGCAGGTGCGCTGGCCCAGGCCCGCGCCCGTGACGCCGCCGGCGGCCAGGCTGATGGGACCGCGCTGCCGCTGGCTGGCGTGCCTATCGCCATCAAGGACAACATCCACGTCGCCGGCCTGCCCAACACGGCGGGCACGCCCGCCTTGAAGCATTTCCGTCCGGCCGAGGACGCACCGGTGGTGCGCCGGCTGCGCGAAGCCGGCGCCGTCATCGTCGGCAAGACCAATATGCACGAACTGGCGTTCGGCGTGTCGGGCTACAACACCGCCTTTCCCGGCACGCATGGCGAAGGCACGCGCAACGCCTACGACGCCAGCCTGATCGCGGGCGGCTCCTCCTCGGGCAGTGGCGCAGCGGTGGGCGCGCGCCTGACGCCGGCCGCGCTGGGCACGGACACGGGCGCGTCGGTGCGCCTGCCGGCGGCGGTGAACGGCGCGGTCGGCTTCCGCCCTTCGGTGGGGCGCTACGACGGCGCCGGCATCACGCCCATCTCGCATACCCGCGACACGCCGGGACCGATAGCCAACAGCATGGACGACATCGTGCTGCTGGATGCGGTGCTTGCCGGAGATCCGCAGCCGCTGTCCGCACTGCCCCCGGCTGGCATGCGCCTGGGCCTGTGCGGCTACTTCTGGCAAGGCCTGGATCCGCAGGTGCAGGCCGTGATGGACGCCGCGCTGACCAAGCTGCGCGCGGCCGGCGTGCAGTTGGTGGAACTGGACATGCCCGGCCTGGAGGCCAGCAACGCTGCGGTCGGCATGCCCGTCTGCCTGCATGAACAGAAGGGAGACCTGACGGACTATCTCGAACGCTACGAAACCGGCGTCACCTTCGAGCAGGTAGTGGCGCAGATATCCAGCCCGGACGTGAAAGGGATCTTCGACGGCCTGATCGTGCCAGGCGTGCTGCCCCTGCCCTCGGGCGAAGTGCTGCCGCTGCAACCTCTCTATGAACGCGCCATGGCGACGCATCGCGACGAGCTCATCAACGTGTATCGCCGCGCGTTCCAGGACCATGCGCTGGACGGCCTGCTGTTTCCCACCGTGCCGATCCAGCCGATGGCCGCCACGCCGGACGCCAGCAGCTTCGAAAGCTTCGGCCGTCTGGCGCGCAACGTCGATCCGGGCAGCAACGCCGGCCTGCCCGGGCTGAGCGTGCCCGCGGGCTTGTCGGCGGACGGGCTACCGGTGGGATTGGAGGTTGATGGACTGCCGGGCGAGGACCGCAAGGTGCTGGCGGTCGGACTGATGCTGGAGAACGTGCTGGGGCGGTTGCAAGGGCCGGGACGCTCCGGCGGCTGACAAGCGCTTCATGCAAAGAAAACGCCAGCCTGTTTCATGGGCTGGCGTTTTTTTTGGCAAGGCGATGGGCTATGTTGGCATTAGCCTTTCAGGCAGGTGCTCATGAACGTCTTGCGCTTGTCGCCTGTCAGCTGCTGCGAGGTAGCCTTGGCGTTGCAGTCCTTCATCTTCTGCTGCTGCGGCGTGAGCTCCTTGGCGGGCGCGGCGGCTTCGCCCTTCAGGCAGCTGCTCATGTAGGTTTTGCGCTCGTCGCCCTTCTTGCCTTCCGCCGACTTGTTGCAGTCGGCCATGCGCTGCTGCTGCGGCGTGGGCGTCTTGGCGGGAGCGGGGGCCGCAGGGGTCTGGGCAAACGCCGCGCCGGCGAAACAAGCGGTCAACAGAAAGGCCGAGGCCAATTGGCTGGTACGGGAAAGCATGGGTTCCTCCCTTGGCGCCCGCGCGCCTGGATTCAGTCGCAAAGGCGGGCCGCACGGTCCGCCGGCCCAATCGCCGGCCCGGTCATGATCGAACAAACCCGAACCCTGCGCAAGGGTGCGGAAAGTCAAGAATCGCCAAGGCCTGACATGCCCCTGAAACCGCCAGCGGCCTCCCCGTGGACACGCCATCCACGCAGGCGAATTTGCGACCAATCCAAGCACCCTGTTACCCATTCATCCCTTTGCCCCGTTGTGTACAAGACGGGAAAGGTGTGAGATAAGCATGCCCCCAGTCCAGAGGCGGCGACGACCGCCCTGCGGGTGAAAATGGCGCCCGCCACGTGGCTGCTCAGGAGACCACAATGAAACTTGCCCTTGCTTCGTTCGCGCTGCTGGCCGGCCTGTCTGGCGCCGCCGGCGCGCAGGGCCTGGTCTACGGCGTCACGCTGGGCAATGTCCAGGCGGTGCGCGACGTCAACCAGAACCTGTCGGCCATCACCGGCCTGCTTTCCAACCAGTCCGCGCGGCACGTCAACAGCGCCATGCTGACCTTCGTGCTGTACGACGCGCAGGGCCGCGAGATCGGCCGAGTGCGCGACGATGTCGTCGGCCCGCTGGCGCCCGGCCAGATCAAGCAGATCCGGGCCGTCACGCCGCTGCAGTTCACCCGCGTCACCGCGCTGGGCGTCGACGCCCGCTGACCTTCCCCCCGGCGGCCCTCGCCAGAAAGGCGCCCACGCCGGGAGCGCAGGCAGCCCGCGGCAAAAACCCTGATTCCCACAGGGTTTAGACAGCATGGCGCAAGGTCAAGTATGGGAAAATTCCACTCGTCGACTCAATAAAAGGGGCTTCCACACGAAGCCCCTTGTTGCGTGCGCCGACGCGCCAGCACGCCTGGCTCCAGCTACGAGGAAGAAAAGATCATGTTTCCAAAAAGACTCACCGAAGGCTACCAATCTTTCCTGGGGGGCCGTTTCCCTTCGGAAAGCAGCCGATATCAAAAGCTGGCCGAATCGGGACAAAACCCGGAAATCCTGATCATCGGGTGCTGCGACTCGCGCGTGTCGCCCGAAGTCATCTTCGACGCCGGCCCCGGCGAGATGTTCGTCGTGCGCAACGTCGCGAACCTGGTCCCGCCCTGTGACCCTGACTCGGAATCCTCGTACCACGGCACCAGCGCCGCGATCGAATTCGCGGTCAACGGCCTGAACGTCAAGCACATCGTGGTGCTGGGCCACGCCTCCTGCGGCGGCATCCGCTCCTTCTTCGACGACGCCAAGCCCCTGACCAAGGGCGATTTCATCGGCAAGTGGATGTCGCAGATCGAACCCGTGGCCCAACGCCTGGGCCCCGGCACCGGCGACCGCCAGGCCAACCTGAAACGCCTGGAACTGGCCACGGTCGAACACAGCCTGAACAACCTGATGACTTTCCCGTCCATCCGCCGCCGCGTGGAAAAGGGCGACCTGGAACTGCACGGCACCTACTTCGGCGTGGCCACCGGCCTGCTGTACCTGCGCGATCCCGCGACCGGTGAATTCAAGCCCTGCCTGGAATCGCCCGCGGCGGCGTAAGGCGCGGTAGCAGGCGTGCGGTAGCCCCGGCACGCCTGCGCCGGCCTTTCCTGGTTGTTCCTGCGCGCCGCGGCCGCTTGACCCGCTCGCCCTCGCAAAACCGCCAGGCCATAAATTTCCCACCCCTTCCCTCGACCAGAAAAACCCCTTCGTGCATAATTATGGACGACTTTCGTCCATAATTTGAGAACCTGAGCCGCCAAAGGGGCTGACCATGATATCGATGCAAGACAAGTGGGTCCTCGTTACCGGCGCCGGCCGCGGCTTGGGCGCGGCCATCGCGCGGGGTTTCGCGCAGCAAGGCGCGACCGTGATCGTGGCCGACGTGGACGCGGATGCGGCCGCCGCCACCGCGCAGGCTATCCGCGACGCAAGCGACAAGGCCGCAGAAGCGGTGCTGGACGTGACCGATGCCGCCGCGGTCCGCGCATTTGCGCAGCGGTTCGCCACCGACCACGGCAACCTGAACATCCTGGTCAACAACGCCGGCATCGGCGCCCTCGAGCGCTTCGAGGATCCGAAAACTCCCGAAACCTGGGACCGCGTGATGAGCGTGAACCTGCAGGGCACTTTCAATGTCACGCATGCCTTCGTCGAGCAGTTGAAGGCCGCGCGCGGCGTCATCATCAATCTGTGCTCCGTCGTGGCCTATGGCTGCAGCACCTCGCCTGCAAGCTACACCGTCTCGAAGGGCGGCGTGCGCTCGTTCACCGAAGTCCTGGCGCGCGATCTGGCTCCGCATGGCGTGCGCGTGAACGCCATCGCGCCGGGCCTGATGGAGACCGACATGACCGCAGGCGTGCGTGGGCGCCCGCAGGGCACGGACTGGTACACGCAGCGCACCCCGATGGCGCGCGCCGGACGGGCCGAGGAAATCGTCGGCCCGGTTCTTTTCCTGGCCTCCGACATGGCCAGCTATGTGAACGGCGTGGTGCTGCCCGTGGACGGCGGCTACCTGGCCGTCTGAGGGAACATCAGGAAACGGAGCCCGCCAGCCCGCACAACTCGCAAGCGTGCCTCAGACCCGGTACGCCTGCGCCAGCCTTTCGTAGTTGTTCTTCAGGATGATGCCCGCGTAATACACGTGCTCGCGCATCAGGTCCTCGGCCCGCGCGCCGTCGCGGGCGATGATTGCATTGACGATGCGGTGATGGTCGTCATGCGATCGCAGGATGATCCCGTGGTCTTCCCACAGGATGATCCGGTCCGAGGCGTAGGGAATGGCCTGCGCCTGCGTCGCGAAGCGCCGCACCCAGGGGTTGCCCGCCGCTTCCAGGATGCCATTGTGCAGAGTGATGTTCACCTGCTGGTACGGCAGATGGTCCTCGGCCAGCAAGACGCCCTTGCCCAGGATCCGGTCCCCTTCGTCCAGGCAATTCTTCAGCACCGCCACGGCATCGTTGGATAGCCCGCGCAGGGCCGCCTGGCGACAGGCCAGCCCTTCCAGCGCCGCGCGCACCTCATAGGCCGCCACGATTTCACCGATGTCATAGGCGCGCACGGTGTAGCCGCGCTTGGGCAGATGTTCCAGCAAGCCTTCATTGCCCAGCGTCGCCAGCGCCGCGCGCACCGGCGTGCGCGACACCCCAAGTTTTTCCGCCAGCGGGATTTCTTCCAGGCGGGCGCCCGGGCTGAACTTGCCGTGCAGCACCCAGTCCCGCAGCGTGTCGGTAACGTGTTGAGATAGCGTGTCCATAGCCTCATTGTATACATGAAGAATACATAGGACGCCAGACACGCTTCCGAATTTCGGAACATCTCTGTAAAACACGATGTAAATCAAACAAGTCCTAGGGTAAGCCCCTATACCTGCCTCTACGTCATGTATACATAATCGCAAAAAATTCAAACCAGCGGCCACGTCCCCACCCGAGGCGGACAGCACGCTACCAGGAGACAGCATGTCCAATGTATCCACGCCGGCCGGCATGGGTCCGGCCCCGCGCCTTGCGCTTGTCACGGGCGGCGGCGGCGGCATAGGCGCCCGCATCTGCCAGGAACTGGCCAGCGCCGGCTTGCGCGTCATCGTCTCGGACGTGGACGCCGGACGCGCCCGCCGCGTGGCCGACGAACTGGGCGCGCCGCACGCCTCCCATGCCTTCGACGTCAGCGACGAACACTCGGTCGACAACGCCTTCGAGCAGATCGAAGCGCAGTACGGTCCCATCGCCGTGCTCGTCAGCGCCGCCGGCCTGTTGCTGTTCCAGGACAACGGCGAACGCCCGCTCATCAAGGACACCACGCTGGACATCTGGGAACGCAGCTTCGCGGTCAATGCCCGCGGCGTGTTCCTGTGCGGCCGCGCCTACCTGCGCCGGCGCGAGGCCGCGCCGCTGGCGCACGGCCGCATCGTCACGTTCACCTCTGTCGCGGCGCAGTTGGGCGGCTACCGCTCCAGCGCCTCGTACATCGCGGCCAAGTCCGCGGTGCTGGGCCTGACCAAGGCCATGGCGCGCGAATCCGCACACCTGGGCGTCACGGTCAACGGCATCGCGCCGGGCCTCATCGACACCGACATGCTGCGCAGCACCGTCACCAGCAGCGGCGCGCTGGCCGCCGCGGCGCAAGCCATTCCGCTGGGCCGCATCGGCACCGTGGACGACGTGGCCGCCGCCGTGCGCTTCCTGGCATCCGAGGAAGCCGGCTACATCACCGGCAGCGTCATCGACGTCAACGGCGGCTACCGCATGCAGTAAGGCAATCCGGCGGCCAGGCCGGCAACGCAGCAAAGCGCCATCCACCAACAAAGGCGCGCATCAAAAAAGAACGGGAGACAAAGATGAAGAAAAGCAGTCGCTACGCAGCCGCCGCTGCACTATGCGCGTGGGCCTTGAGCACGGGCGCGCTGGCGCAACAGGAGCCGGGCATCACCGACAAGACCATCAAGATCGGCCTGTTCGCGCCCTTGTCCGGCAGCGGCATGGCCTACGGCTTTGACGTGCTGAACGCGGCCAAGATGTGGTACGCCAAGGTCAACAAGGAAGGCGGGGTGCATGGCCGCCAGATCGAGCTGGTGATCGAGGACGACCGCTGCAACGCCAACGACCTGGTCGCCGCGGTGAAGAAGCTGAACGAGCAGGACAAGGTATTCCTGCTGAACGGCGGCTCCTGCTCGGCCGCGGTGGTGGCCTCGCGCGAATATGTCGAACGCGAGAAGGTCCCGCTCGTGATGCTCAACGCCTCGGGCGACGGCGCGCTGTATCCGCCATCCAAGTACATCTACGGCGCCTTCTCCATCTCCCAGCACGCCGTGGGCGGCTCGATGGTGCAGTTCGCCGCCGAGCACCTGAAGGCCAAGAAGATCGGCTACATCAACCATGACGACGCCTACGGCGGCTGGAACCTGGAGGCCGCGCAGGCCCAGGTCAAACAGCTGGGCGACGCGTCGCTGCAAGTCCAGTCGGTGAACCCGAACATCACCGACGTGACCGCGCCCATGCTGAAGATCCGCGCCGCCAACGCCGACGTGCTGCTGCTGACCACGTATGCCCGCCCCGCCGCGCTCATCATCAAGAAGGCGCAGGAATTGGGCTGGAACAAGCCCATCGTGCTGGCGGTGAACGGCACCGCCGACCTGAAGCAGCTGGTCGAGAACGTGGGCAACAAGGACGCCTTCAAGAACGTCTACATCCAGGAAGTGCTGTCCGACGTGCCGGGCGGCTCCAAGCTGACCTGGGTGTACGACATGTACAAGCAGGCCTACCCCGACCTGGCCGCCAAGCCGGGCCATCCGCAGACCTACATGCCCTACGGTCTGCCGCCCGCGATGGCGGTGGTCAACGCGCTAAAGGCCGCTGGCCCCCAGCCCACCCGCGAGAAAGTGCTGCAAGCGCTGGAAACCATGAAGTTCGATTCGGGCGTCATGGCCGGTCCGATCGAGTTCGGCCCGAACGACCGCGCCGCCCAGGAATCCGCCATCTACATCAAGTTCGACGGCACCAACATGTCGCTCGTGCCTGGCGCCTTCAAGAGCGTCTGGCAGTACCAGAAGTAAACCAGCGGCCCGCCACGGGCCGGGCCCGCGCGCTGGCGCAGCAG
>NZ_JCBAMT010000048.1:0-50973 GCF_059760445.1 Achromobacter sp. D7-1
GTGCCGGTCACGCGGGCCGGCGCGGGCACGCGGCTTGCTGAGGGAGGAATGGATTTTCCCCGGAGACAGCCATGCACATTGCGTACTCGTATTACCTGCACGTTCCGCCCAAACCAGATCCGATACCGCCGGGTTCGCCTCCCGGGGACCTGCCGGTGGATCCGGATACCGACGAGCCGGACGTCGACCTGCCGCCCTTGTCGCCGCCGGGCAAGGAAATCACGCCGCCCAGCCCCTGACGCGGGCAACGGGATTCCACAGACCCCAACAAGAACCGAGGAGTCGCCATGTCGACCATCCTGCTGATTATCCTGATCCTTTTGCTGGTCGGCGCCGTGCCGGCCTGGCCCCATAGCCGTGGCTGGGGCTATTACCCCAGCGGCATACTGGGCATATTGCTGATCGTCCTGATCGTGATGCTGCTGACCGGACGGCTGTAGCGGGGCCGGTCCACATTAGCGCGAGCCGTGTCGGGCGGCTCGCGCACCGGTTCCGTCGCCGGGCGGCCGCCTGGCGGACGGCGGCTGGCGCGCGTCACGGCCCAGGCGTAACATCGCCGGGTTTTTATGCAGCCCCCGCGATGCGCGGCATTCCCGACATGACCATCCCCTTGCTTGTCCTGATTGAAAGCGTGCAGGACTATCTGCCCGAAATCGAAGCGCGCGGCTTTCGCGCTATTTTTGCGCCTACCGACGCGTCGCGCGCCCAGGCGATCCGCGACCATGGCCATGAGATCCGCATCGTGCTCACGCGCGGCGCCACCGGCTTGCGCGCGGCGGAAATGGCGGCGATGCCGAAACTGGAGATCGCCTGCTCCCTGGGCGTGGGCCATGAAAACATCGATCTGGCCGCGGCGGCCGCGCGCGGCATCGTGGTGACCAACGGTCCGGGCGCCAACGCAGTGTCGGTGGCGGACCATGCCATGGCGCTGCTGCTGGGCGCGGCGCGGCGCTTGCCGCAGGCCGATGCTTCGGTGCGTCAAGGCCATTGGAGCGGCTTCATGGGGCCGCAGGTCTCGGGCAAGCGCCTGGGCATCCTGGGGCTGGGCACCATAGGCCAGGAAATCGCCCGGCGCGGCGCCCTGGGCTTCGGCATGAGCGTGGGCTATTACAGCCGCAGCGTCCGCCCGGAATCCGGCTATGCCTATTTCGATAGCCCGCGCGCGCTGGCAGCGGCGTCGGACTTCCTGGTGGTGGCGACGCCGGGCGGGGCGGGCACGCGCCATCTGGTGGATGCCCAGGTGTTGGAAGCGCTAAGACCCGAAGGGTATCTGGTGAACATCGCGCGCGGCAGCGTGGTCGACACGCAGGCGCTGATCGCGGCCCTGGCCGGGCGCCGCATTGCGGGCGCGGGCCTGGACGTGGTGGACGGCGAGCCCGACGTGCCCAAGGCGCTCATCGAGCTCGACAACGTGGTGTTGACGCCGCACAGCGCGGGGCGCTCACCGGAGGCGGTGCATGCCACCGTGGCGCTGTTCCTGGACAACGCCACGGCGCACTTCGCCGGCAGGCCGGTACTGACCCCCGTGCGCGGGGGCTAGCAGCCTGACGCTAGTGGGAGAACACGATCGGCACGGTCATGCTCTTCAGGATGGACGCGGTGGCGCCGCCCAGCGCCCACTGGCGCAGCTTGCTATGGCCGTAGGCGCCCATGACGATCAGGTCCGCGCTATGGTCGGCGGCGGCATTCAGGATGGTGCTGCCCACGCCGACGCCCTTGATGTCGCGGCGCACGTGCTCGGGCGCCGGCATGCCTTGCGCGACGCAGTAGGTCGCCAGGTCCTCGAACGGCGCTTCATGCTTCGGGCTGGCGGCGCCTTCGTTCATGGTCAGCACGGTCATATGCGTAGCCAGGCGCAGGATCGGCGCGGCATCGGCCAGCGCGCGGGCGGCTTCGCGGCTGCCGTCCCAGCAGCACAGCACGCGGTCGCCGATGACCGGGAATTCGCCGCTGGACGGAATCGCCAACACCGGGCGGCCGGCCGTCAATAGCGTCTGCTCGACGAATTCGATTTCGTGCGCGGCTTCGACGTCTTCGCGGTTTTCCTGGCTGACCACGATCAGGTCGGTGGTGCGGCCGAGCAGCGCCACGGTCTCGCTGGGCGAGGAGGTGCCAGCGCGCATGAAGGCGGGAACGTCCGCCTCGGCGGCAGCCTCCAGAAAGGCAGCTTCCACCGCATCGCGGTTTTGCGCGTGCAGTTCCTTGATGATGCCCAGCGAACGCGACATGAGCACGGATTCGCCGTAGTAGTACTGCGGCGGGGCGGCGTTGGCGTAGATGCCGACCAGCTCGGCCTTGTGGCGCTTGGCCAGGGCCAGGGCAGCTTCAATGCGGCGTTTGCAGTCGAATCCGTGATCGAGGTGGACGGAAATGCGGCGATACATGGAGGCCTCCTTGTTTAAGCGTGCCATGTGTCTATGGTTACGCTTTTCGGCCATTTCGCCCTTGATAAGCGTCAAGCCCGCGGCAGTTCGCCGGGGCCAGCGCAAACGGGCCGGCTAGGCCGAGGGCTGTGCCCGTTCCACGCGTTCGCGCAGTTGGCGCAATTGGCGCGCTTGCTGCGCGATGCGTTCCAGTGGCCCCGCGAGTTCCGGATAGCCGGCAGCGACTGCGGCGGGCACGGCCAATTGCCGGCCCCCCGACTCCGGCGCGGGCTCCTGCGGATGCAGCGCGTGCGCCAGCACCGCGCCATACTCGGCTAGCGCCTGGGCCGCGGGTGAGGCGGCGGGCAAAGCGGCTTGTATCTCCAGCACGGTGCCCGCGGCCGTGACGCGGCGCATTGCGTTCAGCAGGTTTTCCGCCGTGCCTACGTTGCGGTCGCGATGGACCGGGTTCTGTTGCAGGCGCTGCAAGGAGGCCTGCGCATTGTCTGCCGACAGGCAGGCCACGCGGCGGCGCGCCACGATGTCGTGCCCCGCGCGGGCATCGCCGCTTTTTTCACGGACCAGGGCACGCACGTAGGCGGCATGGCGTTCCAGCGCCAGGCTGAGCGCGCCCGCCAGTTGGCGCGGCTCTTTTTCAGGCCAGACCAGAAAGCCCACCAGCAGCGCCAGGATGCCGCCCAGCACGCTGTTGAAGGCACGCAAGGCGGCGAGCATGGGTTCCTGGATTTCCGGCTGCTGGATATGGGTGACCAGCACGAACTGCGACGTCAGGAAGAACGTGAACAGCGCGTAATGGATGGTGCGTGCGGCGAACGTGCCCAGCGCGATGGGCAACACCGCCAGGGCCACGGACAGGGGGGTGCTGAGGAACAGCCCGAGCAGAGAGGCGCCAATGGCGCCCGCCACGCTGCCGGCCACGCGTTCCAGCGTGCGCTGCCAGGTGGTGGCAAAGTAGGGCTGCAGAATGAAGACCAGCGTCAGCGACATCCAGTAGCCGTGGTTGACGGCAAAGGATTTGGACAGGGCCACCGCGATGGTGGCGCCCACGCCTACGCGCAGTGCGTGGCGCAGGGCGTCGGATTCGAAACTCAGATTCTGGCGCAATGCGCGCCAAGCGTCTTGCGTGCGGCTGGTAGCGCGGCGGTCGCGCGCTGGCGCCACGGGCGCATCGCCCTGGTCGAACAGCGACTGCGTCACGGCCTGCGCGGTGTGCAGCAAGCGGTCCAGCACCGGCACCATGGTAGCCAGTTCGGGCGCACGGGCCATGGCGCCGCCGCGCAGTTCGTGCAGACCGGAACCGTAGTGGTCCAGCCGATCGCGCAGGCACTGGGCCTGCTTGGCGTCGTTGAGGTCCGAGGTGCTGGCGATGGCATTGCACAGGCTGGCATAGCGATGCAGCGCGTGGGAAAGATGGGCCCCGGCGCCGCGGCCCAGCCACTGCGGCGCATTCGATTCCAGCAGGTCGGCCGCGGCCACCAGCGCGATGAAGCTGTCCTCGGCGTTGTCCAGCAGGTACAGCAACTGCTGCGCGCGGGCGCGGCGCGAGGGCCGCGCGTCCTGCACTTCGCGGATGCGCGTCCGGGCGGCTTCGAGGGCGGCGCGCTGGGCGCTGCGCTGCGGACGCGTGACGGCGCTCCAGGCCTGGGGGCTGGCCGCCGGCGTCAGTCCGGAATACATGCGGGCCAGCGCATCGGCGAAATCCGCCAGGCCGCGATAGCAATGCGCGACGGCATGGGTGGCATCCTTCCACGGCCGCCTGCGCCATACCAGCGCGGTCATCAGGATGGCCCAAGCCGCCCCGGCCAGGAAGAACAGCGTGTACGACAGGCTCTCCGACCAGGTCGGGGCGGGCAACTCGGCCGCCACCACGAAGCCGGCCGACAGCAGGGTGCCGACGATGGCCGCAGCCGGCCCCAACACGCGCAACAGGCCGCCGAAGGTGCAGCACACAAAGGTCAATGGCAGCAGCAGCCACAGGTGGGCGGCGCTGACGCTGGCCAGGAAGCAAAACAGCGCGCCGATCAGCCCCAGCGCCAGCATCGCGCCGGCGCGCTGCCGCAGCGGGCCGCCCGGGTCGCCGAAGCAGGCCCAGAACGCCGCGATGGCGCTCCAGCCCAGGCGCGGTTCGTGCGCCAGCACAGCCAGGATGACAGGGGCGGCGCTGATGGCCGCAGCTTGCAGGGCGTCCAGCCACAGGACGTTGCGCAAGGAGGCGCGGCAACGGGAAAACAGGTTCTTCACGCTAGGAGTACAGCAGCGGAGGTGGGCCCGGCAGGGCAAAGGACGCCAACCCTACCATGTCGACAAGGCATTCCGGCGAGGGGCGGCCGGGGCGCCGGAGATTGCAGCTTTGTTCATGAATCCGAGCAGCTTAATACGTATGGATACATATATGTGACTTTGCCGCCGCAGGGGCGCAGAATTGCCTGGAACAAAGTCTGGAAATGGCATACAAAAAGCGCTGTAGCTGGGAATACTCAGTCCAATGTGCCTCTTTCTGCGCCCGGACAGCGCAGGTTAACGCCCAGGGGCGCGCAAGGAGTGTCGACATGACGTCGAATCACGAGGCTTCCACAGACTCGGTGGCGAGCGACGACGAGATCGCCGCCATGATCACCGGCAAGGATGGCCTGCGCATGTTGTTGCAGCCGCAGGTGGACTTGCTGACGGGCAGGATCGTATCCGCCGAAGCGCTGGCGCGCTGGCGACATCGGCGGCTGGGCATCATCATGCCCTCCGAATTCATCCCGGCGGTCAACCGCCTCGGGCTCGACAAGATGCTGTTCGAGCGCGTCTGCCTGCGAGTGATAGACATGCTGCTGACCATGCGGCGCGCCGGCATCGCGATTCCCGTGGCCATCAATGCGCCTGCCTCCACCTTGTCGGACGAGGCCGCCGTCGACTTCCTGCTGGACCGCATCTACGCGGCGGAACTGCCGGCGTCGCTGGTGCGGGTGGAACTGACCGAAGACCAGCCCATCCGTGAACTCGACGTGCTGCGCGCGACGCTGCTGAAGCTCGAAAACGCGGGCTGTGAAGTCAGTCTGGACGATTTCGGCACCGGCCATGCGTCGTTGAAGCTGCTGTCGGCGCTGCCGCTATCGGAAGTCAAGATCGACCAGTATTTCGTCACGCGCATGCGCCGCAGCGCTGTCGCGTTCGAAGTGCTGCGCACCGCCGCCGAACTGGCCAACCGGCTGGGCCGCCGCGTGGTGGCCGAAGGCGTCGAAAACGTGGCGGATATTCCCGCCTTGCGCGCTGCCGGCTGCCGGTACGGGCAGGGCTTCGCGCTGGGCCGTCCCATGCCGCTGGACGAATTGATGGTCCGCCTGCGCACGCAGCGCGACCAGGGCGAGCCGCTGGCCGCGCCCGCCGCCTATACCTCGTCCTGGCTCGATACCTACGATGCCTCCCAGGAGGCGCAGTCCGCGCGCGGCAAACGGCACGTGGCCACGCAATAGCGCGGGCCGCCAAGCGCAATTTTTACCGGCTGGACCGGACTTTACCCTCGGGCCTTGCGTCCCCCATGCTCGCCCGGTGCGAAGGCTGGGTCACCGGGGTTTGGGCACGCGGGTTGCTGTATGGAAGGTGGCGGAGTTTTTTCCGTCTTCCAGGAGACTTGCAATGCCCAATCAGAACCAGCCCGACCAGCAAAAGCAGCAGCAGAAGCAACAGGCCCAGGAAAACCCCAAGGACCGCAATCAGCCTGGGCAGCAGCAGCCCGGCCAATCCGGCCAGCATGCCGATAAAGACCGGCAGCAACCTGGCCAGAACCCCGGGCAGCAAAGCAAGATGCCGCGCTGACTCGTAGACCGCGTGTTCCGGGCCCCATAGTCGGGCGGGTATCGCGGTAGCAAGACGGCCTTGTCCCGCTGTGGGCGGACAAGGCCGTTTATTCATGGACGGCATTTACGCGGAACTTCCTCCTCAAGGATGGAGGGACAGGCATAAGGCTACCGGCAGCTCGCGCAGCAGGTCATGCAGATGCAGCGCGCCATCCGGACCGGGCTGCACCGGGACGCCGCTCACGGCATCGCGCCAGGCCCCGTTCCTGATGGCATCAGGCAGCTGGATGACCGTGCCCGCCCAGAACCCGCGCGCTGCCGCAGGCTCGCCGCTCGCGTAGCCGGACAGCCGGCTTGCGCATAGCCGCGGGGCAACGATCAGCGCAGTCCCATCTTCATGACGCCGCAGCCAGGCAAGCAGGTGACGCGCGTTCGGCCCCGCTACCGTCAGCGCGACGCACCCTCCATGACTGGACAATGCCGGATGACGCTGGCGCGCCGCCAGCAGCCGCTGGATCAGCGCCTGCTTGACCGCGCCGCTGCGCCAATCCGATTCCCGCGTGCATATTCCGCCTTCCGCGGCCAGAGCCTGGGCCTCGGCGAGCATGGCGATTCGCCTCGGATAGTCCACGGCGCGCCGGTTGTCGGGGTCGACCAGGCTGTAGTCCCATAGCTCCGTTCCCTGGTACAAGTCCGGCACGCCGGGCAGCGTGTTGCGCAAGAGCGTCTGCGCGAGGCTGTTGATCATGCCCGCCGGAGCCAACTGCAAGGCATAGGCAGCCATTTCCGCCAACAGGCGGCGTCCTGGTCCCGAATCCCGCAGGAAGGCAAGCGCGGCGCGCGCCGCGTTTTCATATGCGGGATCCGTATCGGTCCAGCTGGTGTGGATTTTCGCTTCGCGCAGAGCCTTGAGCTGCCACTGCGCCACGCGTTCGATCCAGCCGGCCACGACCTCGGCCTTGTATTCAATCGCGTCTGCGGTCCAATCCGCCGGCCATGCGCCCACCAGCGTCTGCACGAGCATGTAGCGATCCGCCAAAGAAAGGCGGCCGCCGTCCGGCAGGGCCTGGATCCAGCGGTAAGCGGTCTTGCGCCATTGTTCCGGAATTTCCGACAGCACGGCCAGCCGGGCCCTCGTGTCTTCGCCGCGCTTGTGGTCATGCGTCGCGGTGGCCAGCATGGCATGGGGGAAGTCGTCCGCGCGGGCCTGGACCAGTCCAAGAAAGGCCTCGGGCGGCAACGCGAATCGCGCGGGCGATGCGCCAACTTCATTGCGCGACAGCAGCGGGCCGTAGCGGTAGAACAGGGTATCTTCGAGCGCCTTGGCGGCCAGCGGCGGCGTCAGTTGCTGGAACCGCCGCAAGGCTTCGGCCGCCTCGGTGTCGGCGTGCCGGGGTGGCCCATTCCGGTGTTCCGGTGTCGCATGCCTGGCAGCGTCGCCGTCGAGCCAGTGGTCCAACTGCGCCAGCAGGGCTGCGTCCGCCGAGCCGGGCAGGGCGTTCAACAGTGCCGCCGCCCGCTGACCGGCGCTATCGCAACAACGACGATCTGCGCCGCTGCGCCCGCCGTCCTCGGCGTAGGTCCGGTATACGGGGAAGGCGGTGAGCCACGCGGACAGCGCGCGGTCTATCGATACCGCGCTCCAGTCGCGGGTCTGGCGGCGTTGCCGCGCCATCCGTTCCAGGCTGCGGACCAGCGCCAACCGTTCGGCGGGAAAATGCCGCTCCAGCATACGCGTGCGAGCGGCCTCCAGCTGAAGCTGCGGCGTGCGCAGGTCGCCCGTCAGCAGTTGCCAGAACGCGCGCAGCGGCGCCTCGGCGTCGGGGTCGTGCAACAACGCGCTGACCTGGTCCATGAAGTCATAGCCGGTGGTGCCGTGCAGCGGCCAGCGCGGATCGGGCGATTCGTCCGGCGCCAGGATCTTCTCCACCACCAGATAGGCTTGCGCTTGCGCGCAGGAAGGCGGACGGCTGGCGCCCGCTGCGCCCAGGCGCTGGTTCAGGCGGCGCAGGTAGGCGCCCGGCGCGGCCAGACCATCGATGTGGTCGATGCGCAGCCCGTCCAGCACGCCCTGCGCATACAGACGCAGCGCCAGCGCATGCACGGCATCGAATACGGCTTCGTCTTCGATCCGCACGCCCACGAGTTCGCTGATCTCGAAGAAGCGCCGCCAGTTGATCTGGTCGGCGGCGCTGCGCCACCAGGCCAGCCGGTAATGCTGACATTCCAGCAAGCGGTGCAGGCGTTCGCGGCCAGCTGCGCGAGCGGGATCATATCGGCGCAGCAGGGTTTGCGGCTCCAGCCTGCGTGGAATCGACTCCGGCGCCACCGGATAGCGCAGGCCCGCCACCTCCAGTTCGATCCGTCCGCTGTCGGCGTCGTGCCGCAGCCGCATGACGCCTTGGGCCAACGCCACGCCATAGGGCTCGGGCAGGATGGGCAGCAGGACCTTGCCGCGTAGCGCCGGGTCCGGGCCATCCCAACTGATGTCGAAGCAGCGCGCGTGCGCGCTTGCGGCGCCATGCTCGAGCACATCGCGCCACCAGGCATTGTCGGGATGGGCCGCCATGTGATTGGGGACGATGTCCGCGATGAGGCCCAATCCGCGCCGACGCGCGGCCTGGGCGAGGTCCCGGAGCGCGGGCTCGCCGCCCAACTCCGGATTGACCATGGCGTGGTCGACCACGTCATAGCCGTGGGTGGAGCCGGCGCGGGCGCGGGTGATCGGCGACAGGTAGAGATGGCTCACGCCAAGGTCGGCGTAATAGTCGACGCAGGCGCGGGCGTCGGCCAAGGTGTAGCCGGCATGCAGTTGCAGCCGGGCGGTGGCGCGCGGCAGGCTCATGGCCGGCCCCGCCCGCAGCGCATGGCTTGCAGCCGCGACTGCACCGCGGCGTCGGCAAGACAAGCCTGGCTGCCCGCCGGCAGGCGCTGACGCCAATTGGGGTGCTCGTCGATGGTGCCGGGCAGGTTTGGCTGTTCCAACTCGCCCGCCAGATCCTCCATGGGAACCAGCAGCAGCGGGCAGGAGCTGGAAGATACGAAGCGCAGCATGTCCGCCAATGGCGCCTGCGCGGGTTCGGCGGGACAGCCCATGGCCTGCGCCAGCAAGCTGCGGTCCATCCGCCGGCAGCGCCGCAGCGACGTTTCGTCATCCTCCGCGCCCAGCAAGTTCAGTTTGGCGCGCACATCGATGTCGCGCTCGGCCCACCAGCCGCGCAAGGTAGGCAGATCGTGGGTGCTGGTCATGGCCACGGCCTCGGCGGGCCAGGCTTCGGGGGCTAGAAAGGGCTCCGGCGCGTCCGGCATGGTTTGCTCAGCTGCAACGTCCGCCTCCCGCCGCATGAACCACAACACATTCATGCCCAGAATGCCGTGATCCGCCAGTTCGCGGTTGAAGCCGTCCGGCACCGTGCCCAGGTTCTCGCCGATGGCCAGGGCCCGATGCCGCCAAGCCTCGAGCGCCGTCAGCGCCAGCAGTTCGCGCAGCGGATAGCGCAGGTAGGCGCCGGCGCCAGCGGCAAGGTCTTCGGGCACCAGCCACAGCCGTGCCATGCCCAGGATGTGGTCGATGCGCAGCCCGCCGGCATGGGCCAGGGACGCGCGCAACATATCGATGAAGGCCGCAAACCCCTGGACATGCATCGCGCGTGGCGAGAACGCGGTCAGGTTCCAGTTCTGCCCCCGGGGATTGTGGATGTCGGGCGGCGCGCCGATGGACAGTCCCGGCATCAGGTCGGTCTGCCGGCTCCAGGCGTGGCTGCCATCCGGACTGTCGCCGACGGCCAGGTCCGCGATCAAGCCCACGCGCATGCCGGCCTGGCGCGCCGCGTCTTGCGCGCCGGCCAGGCTCTCGGCCGCCAGCCATTGGGCGAACCGATGGAAGTCGACTTCTTCAGGATGCTGCTGCGCGTAGCGCTCGACCTCGGCCGAGTCCGGATCGCGCAGGCCTGCCGCCCACTGCGTCCAGGGCAGGGAGGCGGCGTTGCGCGCCACCTGGGCGGCATGCAGGGCTTCGAACACGGCATGATCGCGCAGCGCCTTGCCGCGCAGCGCGCAGTAGGCGTCGTAACGCAGGCGGCAGTCCTCCGGGCCGGTGGCGCGGAACTGCCGATGCAGTGTGCGCAGCAGGCGCTGCCGCCGCGCGCCTGCTGCCGGCCAATCGATCAGATGCGTTGCGGGCGGCGCGGCGCCGACATCCGCGGATGCGCGGCGCAGGGCTTCGACGCCCAGTACTGCCGCAGGGTCCGCATACAGCGTATTCAGGAACAGGCGGCTGGAGGGCGCATACGGGCTGCAGCGCTGCGGCTGGGCGGCGAACATGGCGTGCACCGGGCTGATGGCAAGCGCGTCGGCGCCTTCGGCGGCGGCCGCCGCGGCCAGTTCGCGCAGGGCGGCAAAGTCGCCGTAGCCGCCGTCACCGGCCACGTTATCGGGCCCATCGCGTCTCAGGCTGTAGACCTGCGCGCAAAGTCCCCAGGCGCGCGGGCGGGCGGCTGCCGTCAACAGGTCCAGGCCAGGGGCCTGCATGGGGGCAACGGCAAGCAGGGTCCGGTCCGCACCCACATACAGCGCGTGATAGCCGGGCTCGTCCGGCGCCGTCAGGCGGCCGTCTTGCGTGATGTTGCCCTCGTAGGTCGCGCCGGATTCGCACACGATGCGATAGCGGCCACGCGCGGCAGGGGGCAAGGGCGTGGCCAAGCCGCTGCGCGTCACCAGCAAGGGCGGCAGCAGGCCTACGTTTTCTGCGCCGAGACGATGGTCGCTCTCGCGGATGTCCTCTGCGCTGCACGCCGGCAGGCCCATGCCCGCCAGCAGCAGGCGCAGGGTGTCTGGCGACACGCGTTGCGGGCGCTGGCGCGCGTCGGTCCAATGCTCGGCGATCCCGGCCCGGGCGGCCAGCGCGGACAGGGCGACATCGCCAGCAGGCGCCGCGCTCATGCCGGCTCCTCAAGCAGCCATACCGTGCTGTCGCCGCACACTTCGCCCTGAACTAGCGCGTCGCGCGCGCCCGCCAGGGATTCGAAGAGCAGCGTGGCCTGAGACTCGGGGCCGGCCTGCAAGGGCTCGGGCAAGGCCAGGCGGTCGGGGCCGAAGTTTGCATAGACCGTCAGCCGCGCGCCGCCGGCCAGCTCCCAGCGCGCGAACACGCCGCGTTCGCCGATCGCGGCTGCGCCCAGGCTGGTTGCGCCGGGCAGTCGCGGCGCAATCAGGCGGGCGCGCAGATGCAGCAGCACCGCGTAGTCTCGCATCCAGGCGTGCGCGTCCGCGGCGCTGGCCCGCGGTTTGCTAGCGAGATACGTATCGGGGTCGTTCGGATCGGCCATCGCGGCTGCGGCCTGGAACTCGGGAAAGCGCGAGAACTCGCGCCGCCGGCCTTCGCGCACCGCTTGCGCCAGGGCCGGGTCGGCATGGCTGGTGAAGTAGTGGAACGGCGTGCGTGAACCGCGTTCCTCGCCCAGGAAAATCAGCGGAATCTGCGGCGCCAGCAACTGCAGGGCGACTGCGGCCCGCAGCCGGGCAGGGTTGTCCACCAGGCTGGCCAGGCGTTCGCCGCCTGCCCGGTTTCCGATCTGGTCGTGATTCTGCAGGAACAGCACGAAGGCGGTGGGCGCAAGCGCCGCGCTGGGCTCGCCGCGCGCCTGCCCGCCGCGGTACGGCGAACGCTGCCCTTGATACAGCCAACCCTCGGCCAGGCAGCGCGCCAAGGCTTGGGCCGGCTGCGCGCTGTAGTCCGAGTAGTAGCCATGGCTCTCGCCGGTCAGCAGGCAATGCAGGGCATGATGGGCGTCATCGTTCCATTGCGCATCGAAATCTCCCTGCAGCAGGCTGGCCCGGTTGTCGTCGTTTTCCAGCACCAGATGCACGTAGCGCTCGCCAGGAATGTGTTGGCGCAGGTATTGGGCGAGCTCATGCAGCCATTCATGGCCGGCAATGGCGTGCACGGCATCCAGGCGCAGTCCGTCGAAGCGATATTCCGTGAGCCAGTACAGCGCGTTGTCCTTGAAGAACTGGCTGACCGCGGGTTGGCGGAAATCGATCGCGTCGCCCCAGGGGGTGGCCACGTCCTTCCTGAAGAATGGCGCCGCGTAACGCGGCAGGTAATTGCCGTCGGGGCCGAAATGGTTGTAGACCACGTCCAGCATGACGCCCATCTCCAGGCCGTGGGCCTCGTCGATCAGGCGCCTGAGCTCGTCCGGCGTGCCGTAGGCGGTGTCGGGCGCATAAGGCAACACGCCGTCATAACCCCAGTTGCGCGGGCCGGGGAAGTCGGCGATGGGCATGAGCTCCAGCAGCGTGACGCCCAGCGCCGCCAGCTCGGGCAGGCGCGCGAGCAGGCCCGCGTAGCCGCCTTCCAGGCCGGCATGGGTCTCATACAGGACGGATTCTTCCCAGGGGCGTCCCCGCCAGGTCGCGTAGCGCCATGGATAGGAATCCGGCGCGACCACCACGCTGTCGCCATGCACGTCGCCGTGCTGCAGGCGCGAGGCGGGATCGGGCGCGACGGTGTCGGCGTCCAGGCGGTAGTGGTAACGGGCGCCTATGGGGCAGTCCACGTCCGCTTGCACGTAGCCGTCCGGATCGGGGCGCAAGGCGATGGGTGGATGGCCCTCGACCTCGAGCGCCAGGCCTGCGGGCGCAGACGGCGCCCACAGGCGAAAGCGCGTGACGCCGCTCTCCAACGGCGTGGCGCCGGATGCGTAGGCATGCGTCATGGAGGGTCTCCCGGCACATGGGTTGCCGCCAGCAGCACCAGGCTGCGCGCGGCCACCGTGATGGCGGCGTCGGCCAGGGGCGCGGCGGGCGCCTGCGTGGCGGAATCCAACTCGCGGATCCAGGCCAGCGCGGGCGGCGGCAGCTGGAACACGAGGTCCTCCGCGCCCGGGTTCAACATCAGCAGCGTCACGTCGACACTGCCGTCCTCGCGGCAGGCGGCGCGGCGCAGGGCCATGGCATTGTCTTGCTCCGATTCCCAGGCTGCCGCGCCCAGCTCCGCGCCCGTCGGATCGAACCAGGAGATTGCCTTGACGCCCGGCACGAGCTCCTGCCCGGCATCGCCGTAGCGCGCGCTCCGCGTGCTGGGATGGGCGCGGCGCAAGGCGATCAGGCGCGCCGCATAGCGGCTGAGTTCACGGCCGTCGTCCGCCTGCGCCTGCGTCCAGTCCAGCCACGAGAGGGCGTTGTCCTGGCAGTACGCGTTGTTGTTGCCTTCCTGGCTGTTGCTGAATTCGTCGCCGGCCAGCAGCATGGGCGTGCCATCGGACAGGAACACGCAGGCAAGCTGGGCCCGCTGCACGAGCTTGCGGATCTGCAGGATTGCCGCGTCGTCGGTGGCGCCTTCCGCGCCCCAGTTGTGGCTGTAGTTCTCGCCATGGCCGTCGTTGCCGCCTTCGCCGTTGGCCTCGTTGTGGCTGGCGTCGTAGCTGACGACGTCAGCCAGCGTGAAGCCGTCGTGCGAAGCCACGTAGTTGATGCTGCTCCAGGGGCGGCGATGGCGGCGGTCGAACAGGTCGCGCGACCCGCACAGGCGCGCCGCCATCTCACCGCGCATGGAGGGGTCGCCGCGCCAATAGCGCCGGGTGGCATCGCGGAACTTGTCGTTCCACTCCGCGAAGCCGGGCGGATGGTTGCCCAGCTGATAACCGTCCGGCCCGACATCCCAGGGCTCGGAAATCAGCTTCAGGCGGGCAAGCACGGGATCCTGCAGCACGGCGTCGAAAAAACCCGAGCCGGGGTCGTAGCCGGTGCCTTCGCGGCCCAGCGTGACGCCCAGGTCGAAGCGGAAGCCGTCGACGCCATAGGACTGGGCCCAATAGCGCAGCGAATCCGTGACCATCTGCAGCACGCGCGGATGCGACAGGTTGACGGTGTTGCCGCAGCCGGTGTCGTTGATGTAATAGCGTTCATCGCCCGGCACCAGCCGGTAGTAGCTGGCATTGTCCAGGCCGCGCCAGGACAGCGTGGGCCCCAGTTCGCTGCCTTCGCAGGTGTGGTTGTAGACCACGTCCAGGATGACTTCGATGCCGGCGGCGTGCAGCCTGCGTATGGCCTGGCGCAATTCGTTCGGATTGTGCTGAAGATAGAACGGTTCCGGCGCAAAGTACGACAGCGTGCTGTAGCCCCAGTAGTTGCGCAGACCGCGTTCGGTCAGGAAGCGGTCCTGCAGGAACGCCTGCACCGGCAACAGTTCCACGGCCGTGACGCCCAGCCGCTGCAGATGCTCGATGAAGCGCGGGTCGGCCAGGGCGGAGCAGGTGCCCCGCAAGGGCTGGCGCAGGTCTTCGCGCAGCATGGAGGCGCCGCGCACGTGGACCTCGTAGATGACGGAATCATTCCACGCCGTGGCTGGCGGCCGGCTGTTGCCCCAGGTGAATGGCATTTCCTCGGCCACGATGCCCTTGGGCATGGCGGGCGCGCTGTCGCGCCGGTCGATGCTGAGGTCGGCGCGCGCATGGTTCATGCGGTAGCCGAACAGCGCGTCGCTCCAGTGCAGCGGACCGGTCAGTTGCTTGGCATACGGATCGAGCAGCAGCTTGTGGGGATTGAAGCGGTGTCCATTGCGCGGATCATGCGGGCCGTGGGCGCGGTAGCCGTATACCAAGCCCGGATGCGCGTCCGGCAGGTAGCCGTGCCAGATCTCGTCGGTGCATTCCGGCAGGTCGAAGCGGCGCAGTTCCTTGCGGCCCTTGGCATCGAACAGGCACAGCTCGATGCGCGTGGCATTGGCCGAGAACACCGCGAAGTTCACGCCCAGGCCATCGCTTACCGCACCAAGGGGATGAGGCTGTCCGCTGGCGAGCCGCGTGAATTGGGTAGGGTCCATATCCGTTCAGCCTTCGTAGAGCAGGAAGAGGGTGGCCAGAGGCGGCAAGGTGAGCGACAAGGCCTGGGGCTGGCCGTGGGACGCGCCTTCCCCGGTGCTGGCGCCGCCCTGGTTGCCCTGGCCCGAGCCGCCGTAGTGCGTGGCATCGGTGTTCAGCCTTTCCGTCCAGCGGCCGGCGCGCGGCACGCCTATGCGGTAGTCATGGCGCGCCACGGGCGTGAAATTTGCGACCGCGAGCACATGGTGCGTGCCGCCGCTGCGGACGAACGCGACCACGCTGTTATCGCGGTCGTCCAGGATGGTCCAGGCGAAGCCGGCTGGGTCGGCATCCTGCGCATGCAGTGCGGGCAGCGCGCGGTACAGGCCGTTCAGGTCGGCGACCAGGCGCTGCATGCCCAGGTGGCCGGGACGGTCCAGCAATTCCCAATCGAGCGGCTCGTCATGGTTCCACTCCCGCGGTTGGGCCATCTCGCCGCCCATGAACAGCAGCTTCTTGCCCGGATGGGCCCACATGAAGCCCAGATAGGCGCGCAGGTTGGCGAGCCTGGCGGCCGCATCGCCCGGCATCTTGGCCAGCAGCGAGCCTTTGCCGTGCACCACTTCGTCGTGCGACAGCGGCAGGATGAAACGCTCGCTGTACGCGTAAACCATGCTGAAGGTGATGTCGTGGTGGTGATGCTTGCGGTGCACCGGGTCCTGGGACAGATAGCGCAAGGTGTCGTGCATCCAGCCCATGTTCCACTTGTAGTGAAAGCCCAGGCCGCCCTCGGCGACAGGCGCGGTCACGCCCGGCCAGGCGGTGGATTCCTCGGCCACCATGATGGCGTCGGGAACTTCCTGCCGCACGGTGCTGTTCAGCGCCTGCAGGAACTGCACCGCCTCCAGGTTTTCGCGGCCGCCGTAGCGGTTGGGGATCCATTGTCCCGGTTGGCGGCTGTAGTCGCGGTACAGCATCGACGCCACCGCGTCGACCCTCAGGCCATCGATGTGGAAGCGCCGCAGCCAGTGCAGCGCGCTGGCGATCATGAAGGCCTGCACCTCGGTACGTCCCAGGTTGTAGACCATGGTGTGCCAGTCAGGGTGGTAGCCTTCGCGCGGATCCTCGTACTCGTACAACGCGCTGCCGTCGAAGCGGGCCAGGCCGTGCGCATCGTCGGGGAAGTGCGCGGGCACCCAATCCAGGATGACGCCGATGCCGGCGTGGTGGCAGCGGTCGACGAAGCGGGCGAACGCCTCCGGCGGCCCGTAACGGGCGGCGGGTGCGAACATGCCCAGGGGCTGGTAGCCCCAGGATCCGCCGAAGGGGTGCTCCATGACGGGCAGCAGCTCCACGTGGCTGAAACCCATGGCGCGGGCGTAGGCCGGCAGCTTGTCGGCCAGGCGGTCCCAGATGCAGGCGTTGGATCCGGCGTCGTCGGGCAGCCAGGAACCGGCGTGCACTTCATAGATGGACAGCGGCGCTTCCGGAGCTTGGCACGCCTGCCGGTCCGCCATCCAGGCCTGGTCTTCCCACGAATAGTCTGCTGGATCCTCCACCACCGATGCAGTGGCTGGCGGCGCTTCGCTGCGCCGCGCCAGCGGATCGGCCTTGAGACGCTGATTGCCGGCGCGGTCGGTGATGGCGAACTTGTAGCGCTCGCCGGCGCGCACGCCCGGGATGAAGATTTCCCAGACGCCGGCGCGGTGCCGCAGCCGCATGCCGTGCCGGCGGCTGTCCCAGGCGTTGAAATCGCCCACCACGGCGACGCGTTGCGCATTCGGCGCCCACACCGCGCAGCGCAGGCCGGCCACGCCATCAACCGCCATCAGTCGCGCGCCGAGCGCAGTCCCGGCGTCGCGCCATGAGCCTTGCGCCAGTTGCTCCAGCGTCTCTTCATTCAGCAAGGGGCCGAACGCATAGGGATCGGCGGTGACCTGCTCGGCGCCGGGCCATTGGATAGCCAGGCAGTACGAACTCGCGTCGCCTGCCCGGGCGTGCGCCACGCGTCCAAGGAACAGTCCCTGGCCCTGTTCTCGCAGCGCGGTCCTGGCGCCTCCCGCATCCAGCGCGTCGACCCGCTGCGCGCCCGGGGCATACACGCGCAGTTCGCCATCGTGCGGCCCCAGGAAGGCATAGGGATCGTTATGCAGGCCGCAAGCCAGCGCGGCCAGTTCGGCGGGATCGGCGGTGACGGCGCCGGCGCGCATGTCCTGGTTCATGATGGCGTGTCCTCATCGTCCACCGCCGCCGATAGCAGCAGGCTGCGCGCCAGCTCGGTCAGCGCGCACAGCGGTATCGAGATCCAGTCGGGGCGATGCGCCGCTTCGTAGCTCACCTCATAGGCGGCTTTCTCCAGTTCGGCCAGGGTCAGCAGCGCGTCCTCGTCCGCAGGCGGAATCAGCGCCGAGGCGCGGGCATCGCGGTAGCCTTGCAGGAACGCCTGGGTGGCGGTCTGGCGGAAACGCGACAGCAACGCGTCGCGTAGTTCGGTAGGGGTAACCGGCGTGCCGGGCGTCTCGCCCGCGCCGGCATTGGCGTCGGTCGGCGCGCCGCCGATGATGTCGGTGCGGGCGATCGACGCCGCGGCATAGTCGAACGAACGCAGCATGCCCGCGACATCCTTGTAGGGCGAGGCCAGCGCACGGCGCGCCTGCACGCTGCTGACCGGTTCGCCCTCGAAATCAATGAGATAGGCGTCCGCCTGCGCCACCAGTACCTGCCCCAGGTGGAAGTCGCCGTGCACCCGCAGGCACAGGGTTCCGGCTTCGGCCTGTGCCATCGCCGCCACGCGCGCGGCCAGGCGGGCGCGGTGTTCGAAATACCATTCGGCGCAGGCGCGGGAAGGGGCTTCGAGCTTGCCGAATTGTGCGCGCAGATCCTTTTCCGCGCTTTCGAGCAGGCCCTGGATATGCCGCGCGCGTGCGTCGGCGTCGGCCTGGCTGGCCTGGCGCGGCTGGAAAGCGGGGTCGTCACTGGGTTGCGCCAGCAGGTTGTGCATCTGCGCCAGGCGTTCGCCCATGGTGGCGGCCATGGCGGCGTAGCCTTGCAGGTCTTGCGCGAATTCGTCGGGGTTTTGGTTTACCAGCAGCGCATTGTCCAGCGTGCGTTTCAGGAGATCCAGCGTCCAGCTCCAGGCGTCGCCCTCGTTGGCGACGTAGCGATGCGCAACGGCCAGCGTATGGACCACCCCGTCGGCGTCCTCGCGCTGCACTTCGCCCAGCAGCGCGGGCATGTTCGCATAGCCCGCCCGCGTCAGGTAGCGGGTCATTTCCACCTCGGGCGATGCGCCGGCCTGGACCGCGCGGATCAGCTTCAGGATGAGCTTGCCGTCAACGATGACCGAGCTGTTGGATTGTTCGCCGGTCAGCCACTGCAGTTCGCCGTCCTCGGCCAGGTCCATGGCGGCCAGACCGTCCTCGGCCATGAAGCGGATCACCCCGGGCTTGTCGCCAGGCTTGCCGCCGCTGCGGCCGTCCAGCTCGCGGCCCTCCAGCAAGGCCTGGACCACTCCGCGCACGAAACCGCCTTGCAGGAATGCGTCCGCCAGCACGCCGACCTCGGCGCCGCGGCGGACCCGCGCAATCGCATACTGCACGGCGGCGGTCTCATCCCATACCAGCACGAAAGGCGCCTGAGCGCGCAAGCCGGTGACGCCATCCTCGGGCTCGACCTCGGCCCAGTAGTATTCGCCAGCGGCCGAGGTGAAGGGCGTGGCGTAGGCCAGGCGCGCGCGGGCGGGCGGCTGCTTGCCCGGATACCAGCGCTGGCGCGCCAGGTACTGCGGCAGTACTTCGCGCTCCAGTGTGGCGCGGGACGAGTCCGTCAAGGCCGCGCCGCCGTGCGCGCGCAATACCAGCGTGGTCAGCTCCGGCATCTGCTCGGGCGTGCTGGCGTGCCAGTCAGGCGGGGCAGCCTGGTTGCTCAAATCCAGCCAATAGAACGCATAGGGCGGCAGGGTCAGGAGGTAGGGCAGTTCGCCCACCGCCGGGAACGGCGTTCCGCCCAGCATTTCGACCGGGACTCGGCCGTTGAACTCCTGCAGTTGCAGCTCGACCGGCTGCGCGGCGTTGGACAGGTTGGCGACGCACAGGATGGTGGTGTCCTGCCACTGCCGCAGGTAGGCCAGGATCTTCCGGTTGCCGGCGAAGATGAAGCGCAGCGCGCCGCGCCCGAACGCATGGCTCTGCCGGCGCTGCGCCAGCAGGCGCCGGGTCCAGTTGAGCAATGAGTGCGGATCGCGCTGCTGCGCTTCGACGTTGACCGCTTCATAGCCGTACAACGGTCCCATGAGCACGGGCAGCGGTAGTTGCTCGGGATCGGCGCGGGAGAAGCCGCCATTGCGGTCCGGCGACCACTGCATCGGGGTGCGCACACCGTCGCGGTCGCCCAGGTGCACGTTGTCGCCCATGCCCAGCTCGTCGCCGTAGTACAGCACCGGCGTGCCCGGCATGGACAGCAGCAGGCTGTTCATCAGTTCCACCCGGCGCCGGTCGCGCTCCAGCAGCGGCGCCAGGCGGCGCCGGATGCCCAGGTTGATGCGGGCGCGAGGATCCGCCGCGTACACGTTCCAGAGATAGTCGCGTTCGCGGCTGGTGACCATTTCCAGCGTCAGTTCATCGTGGTTGCGCAGGAAAATGGCCCATTGGCAGGTGGCGGGAATGTCCGGCGTCTGGCGCATGATGTCGATGATGGGGAAGCGGTCCTCCTGCGCGATCGCCATGTACATGCGCGGCATCAGCGGGAAATGAAACGACATATGGCATTCGTCCCCGGCGCCGAAGTATTCCTGCGCGTCCTCCGGCCATTGGTTGGCCTCGGCCAGCAGCAGCCGGTTGGGATATTCCGCGTCGATCACGGAGCGGATGCGCTTGAGCACATCGTGCGTCTCGGGCAGGTTCTCGTTATTGGTGCCTTCGCGTTCGACCAGATACGGCACCGCGTCCAGCCGCAGGCCGTCCACGCCCATGTCCAGCCAGTAGCGCATCACGGCCAGCACTTCCTTGAGCACCTGCGGGTTGTCGTAGTTCAGGTCGGGCTGGTGGGAATAGAAGCGGTGCCAGAAGTAGGCGCCGGCCTCGGGGTCCCAGGTCCAGTTGGATTTCTCGGTATCGCAGAAAATGACGCGCGTGCCGGCGTAAGCCTTGTCGTTGTCCGACCAGACATAGAAATTGCGCGCGGCCGACCCCGGCCTGGCCGCGCGGGCGCGGCGAAACCAGGGGTGCTGGTCCGAGGTGTGATTGACCACCAGCTCGGTGATGACGCGCAGGCCGCGGGCGTGCGCCGCGCGGATCAGCTTCCTGACGTCGGCCACGGTGCCGTAGTCCGGATGCACGCCGCGGTAGTCGGCAATGTCATAGCCGTCGTCGCGGCGGGGCGAGGGATAGAAGGGCAGTAGCCAGATCGTGTTGACCCCCAGGCTGGAGATGTAGTCCAGCTTGGAGATCAGGCCGGGCAGGTCGCCTACGCCATCGCCATTCGAGTCGAAGAAGGACTTGACGTGCAGCTGGTAGATGACCGCGTCCTTGTACCAAAGGCCGTCGTCCTGGAGGGGCTGGGTTTCACTGATCATGGCAATGGGCGTGCGGCGTCAGCCATGCAGCGACAGGCGCCACACGCGATAGGGTTGATCGGGATGCAGCGTCAGTTCGCGGGTCTGGCCCTGCCATGGCTCGCTGCGTTCGGCCAGCAGGTCTTCGGCGACCAGCCGCCCGGTGTCGGCCTGGCCGAACAGCCAGAAGGGCGCTTCGATGCGCGCCGCCTGCGGCTGGAAGGGATCGAGGCTGATCGCCGCCAGAATGAAATTGCCACGGCCGGGCGTGGACTTGCAGAACGCCAGCACGCGGTCGTTGCCGCTGCGCGCCAGGGTCAGGCCCCGATGGCTCTGCAAGGCGGGGTTGGCGCGCCGGATCTGGTTCAGGCGGGTGATCTCCGCGCGGATGTTGCCGGGCGCGAACCAGTCGCGCTGGCGCAGTTCATACTTCTCCGAATCCAGGTATTCCTCCTTGCCGGGCAGGGCAGCCGACTCGCACAGTTCGAAGCCGCTGTACATGCCCCACAGACCGGACCCCAGTGCGGCCAGCGCGGCGCGTATCAAGAAGCCGGGGCGTCCAGAGGACTGCAGGAAATAGGGGTTGATGTCCGGCGTGTTGACAAAGAAGTGCGGCCGGAAGAAGTCCGCGGCAGGCGGCGTGGACACTTCTTCCAGGTATGCCTCCAGTTCCGCCTTGTCGTTGCGCCAGGTGAAGTAGGTATAGGACTGGGTAAAGCCGATCTTGGCCAGCCGGTACATCATCTTGGGGCGGGTGAAGGCTTCGGACAGGAAGATCACGTCGGGATGCTGGCCATGGACCTCGGCGATCAGCCACTGCCAGAACGGCAGGGGCTTGGTATGTGGGTTGTCGACCCGGAAGGTGCGCACGCCATGGTGCACCCAGAACAGCACCACGTCGCGCAGCGCGCGCCATAAAGCCAGCTTGCGGGCGCGGCGGGCAGCGGCGCCGTAGAAGGCCACATTGACGATGTCCTGGTACTTCTTGGGCGGATTCTCGGCGTAGCGCAACGTACCGTCCGGCCGCCAGGAGAACCAGTCGGCGTGGCGCGCCAGCCAGGGATGGTCCGGCGAACACTGGATCGCGAAATCCAGCGCGACCTCCATGCCGTGCGCGCGCGCAGCCTCCACCAGCCTGAGGAAGCCGTCCAGCCCGCCCAGCAGGGGTTCGATGGCGTCGTGTCCGCCCTCGGCTGAGCCGATGGCGTACGGACTGCCCACATCGCCCGGCGCTGCGTGCAGGCTGTTGTTGCGTCCCTTGCGGTTGCGCTGCCCGATGGGATGGATGGGCGGCAGATAGAGCACGTCGAACCCCATCTCGCGTACGTCGGGCAGCCGGCCGATGACGTCGTCGAAGGTGCCGTGCTGGCCGGATTGCGCGGACTGGGACCGTGGAAACAGTTCATACCAGCTGGCGTGGCAGGCCTGGCTGCGGTCCACCCAGACCGGATAGGGCGCCGGGCTGACGTATTCGAACGGACGGTCGTCCAGTTCCCGCATGGTGCTGGCCAGGTCCTCGTCCAACAGGGCGCCCAGCTGCTCCGGCGTGGGCGGGGCCGTCTCGCTTTCGGCGGACTTGCTGAACCTCTGCAAGGTGTTGCGCAGCGTCATGGCGCCTGGGTGGGAGGCGTTGCGGGCGCGCGCCAGGGCCGCGCGCAGCATCAGCAGGCCTTCCTCTACTTCCAGGCGCAGGTCCACGCCGGCCTGGCGCTTGACTTCCAGGTCATGGCGGAACGTCTGCCAGGCGTCGAACCAGGCGTGGATGGCGAACTCATGCGGCCCGATGCGGCGCGGACGGAACGCGGCCTCCCAGCGGTCGTTCAAGCCGCGCGCGAAGGGCGTGGCGCGCCATGAGGTCTCGTCGGCCGCACGCCAACGCAGTTCGGCCGCCAATAGTTCATGGCCGTCCATGTAGATGTCGGCGCACACTGGAATCCGCTCATGCGGAATGCACTTGACGGGAAAGGCGCCGCCATCCACGGCGGGGCTGACCTGTTCGACGACGATGCGCTGGCTGGCGGCGCCGTCCATGCGTCTTGCAGCGTGCCGCGAGGGTTCGCGCACCGGATGCGTGGGTTCGAGCAGGAACATGGCGCAGCCCGCGGGCGCGACGTGGTCGGTTTGTGGCGCCAGGCCGTCCGGCACGCCTTCGGACAGGAAATCGGCCGGGGGCAGTAGAGGGGCCAGCGCATCCCAATCCACGCTTGCCTCGGCCGTGTCCGACGGGTTGAGCGCCAACACGGCGGTGCCGGCGGCGCAAGCGCGCAACAGCATGGTGCAATGGCCATCGCGTCCGCCCGCCAGGCGCAGCGGCCCGCGCAGGCCGGCCTGCGCAAACCAGTGGTTGGCGGCGGCGACGTCGGGCAGGCGGGCTTCATCCTGGTCGTCGAACATCAGGAAGTCGGCACATAGCGCTGCAGTCCAGGCGGCCCGCTTGTCGGCCGCAGCGCGCGGCGTATCCGCGTGCGGCGGCGAGGCGATCACGGGCGCGAGGGCGCGCAGTCTGCCATCTTCTTCCGCCAGCCATGCGGACTTGAAGTCCCACCACGGCAAGGATGAGAACAGGCCGTCGAATCCCGCTCCGCGCAGGGCGGCCAGCGATTCGGGCGTGAGTCCCTGGGCCCAGGCGAGCAGTTGCGGGGCCGCTCGCCCGCCGTGCAGGGCCGCCGCCAATTCGGCCCAATCCGGGGCCGGGAGACATTCCGGCGCTTGAAAGGCGTAGCCCGCGGCGCCGCGTTCCGTCCAACGCTCCAGCCGCTCGCGCCAAGCCTGGAGAAAACCAGGGGGCAAAGGGCCCGGCCGCAAATGCAGCACGCCGCGCGCCTCGGCGCTCATGCGCGGATCGCGAGCGGGGTTCTCGGGAGGTGGCTGGTACCAGCCCGGGCCCGCCGTACCGGACGCGGCGCCGACGGCGCAGCGGTCCAGGACAATATCCAGGTACAGCGCCAGCCCATGCGGCGCCAGTTGATCCGCCACATGTCCGATCCATTCGGCCATGGGCACGCGCCTGCCTGCTAGCAAGGCGCTGTCGGCGTCCAGCGGTGCGGCGGAAAGGCTGTCAGGGCCCAATAGCCAGGGCGCGGGCAGCAGCAGCGCGTTGAAGCCGCGTTGCTGCAGGCGCGCATACAGGGCCGGTCCCGATTCGCCGCCAGGGGCGAAGGAAAGCCCCGGCGCGCCGCCTCGGGCATGGTAGAAGCGCAATGGAGCGTGGGCGGAGTGGGCTGTGGGCACCTGCGGTTCCTCCTGTGGGCGTACCTATACGGCGGGTGCGGGCAGCGGGCCGCTGGAACGTTGCCCCGCGCGCAGGGCGGCAGCGCTCGCGGCTGCCTCGGCCTGCGCCGGAACGCGCGTCCGCCGGTCGGCGTCGGCCAGCGATCGGTAAAGTTCGGCGTAGGGGCCCGCCGCCGAGCGCCAGCTGAAATCCGCGCTCATGGCGTTGCGCTGCATGGTGCGCCAGAGCATGGCATCCTCGCGCAGGCTCAGCGCGCGCGTGATCGCAGCGGCCATGGCCGCGGGATCGTCGCCGTCGAACAGCAGGCCGTTGGCGCCGGCCATCGCCGACAGCGGTGCGCGCGGCCCCGGATCGTCTATCGTGTCGGCCATGCCGCCCACCCGTGAACCTATCGGGATCGAGCCGTAGCGCATCGCATACAGCGGCGTCAGGCCGAAGGGCTCGAAGCGGCTGCCATGCAGCAGCACATCGGAGCCCGCATGCAGCCGGTGCGCCACCGCCTCGTCATAACCGATATGGGTGGCGCAGCGTCCCGGGTAGCGCGCGCTCAGCGCTTTCAACGCCTCTTCCAGCCGGCGTTCGCCCTGGCCAAGGATCGCGACCTGCAAGCGCGGGTGGCGCTCCAGGGCCTGGGGCAGCGCCTGCGCGGCAACGTCCGCCATCTTCTGTTCGGTCAGCCTGCTGCCCATGGCCACGAGCACCGCATCGCTGTCTTCGCATAACCCGAACTCGCGTTGCAGGGCCGCCTTGCAGCGCGCCTTCCTGCCGAGGTCGCGGGCCGAGTAGCGCAAGGAACCGAGGTGCGGATCGCGGACCGGATTCCACAGCATGTTGTCGATGCCGTTGGGGATGGGAACCAGGTCGGCGGCGCGTCGCCGCAGCAGCGCGTCCAGGCCGCAGCCAAAGGCCGGCGTCAGGATCTCCCGGGCGTAGGTGTGGCTGACCGTGGTGACGCGGTCGGCATAACGGATTCCGGTCTTGAGGAAATTCAGCCGGCCCCAGGCGCCCGCGCCCTCGTCGTTGCGGTAGCGCTCGGGGATGCCCAGGGACTCGGCGCATTCCATCGGGAACTGTCCCTGGAAGGCCAGGTTGTGTATGGTCATGATGCTTTTGACATCGCGCGGCCCGTATTCCCGCAGCAGCAGCGGTACCAGTCCGGCGTGCCAGTCGTGCACGTGCAGCAGGGTCGGGCGCGCGATGCCTGGCAGGCCGCCCGCCACGCGCACCGCCGCATGGGCCAGCGCCGCGTAGCGCAGCGCATTGTCGGTGTGCTCGCAACCGTTCTCGTCCAGGTAAAGGCCCGGCCGGTCATAGAGCGCATCGTTCTCGAGCAGCAGGAAGTCCAGCCCGGACTGGGCGCAATGTCCGGCGAGCAGCCGCGCCTCGCCTCCCGGCAAGTTGTGGAGGGGGGCCACTACCCGGACCCGCTCCAGGCGCTGCCGCACGCCGCGGTACGCCGGCAGCAGCACCATCAAGGGAAATCCGGCTTCGCGCAGCGCGCGCGCCATGCCCGTGATGGCATCGCCCAGGCCACCCGTCTTCGCCAGGGGAAATGCTTCACCCGCTACTACCAGGGTTCGAATCTTCGCCATGCCAACTCCCTTTGTGTGGCGGATCGTCCAACGCGTCCGCCGCAAGGCTTTCATCCGCAAGCGCCGTGCCCGCCGCGGCGCCGTTACAGGTGTCACGTTCCCGGGCATGGCACTTGCTACCCCCAGCGTTCTGCAGGATGCGGGTGGAGCAGGGAGACTCGAATGAAGGCGGTGGCGCACGATGGCGTGCGGATGGCGGCAACAGTGGCGCAAGCGGGCCACATGATCGACCGCGCCATGCCCATCGCCATGGGGCGCGCTGCATGGCTCTGCGTCATATTTCCAAACCATGTGCAGGATTTGCCGGCAGTCGAACACGCCGCTCGTGGACCGGAAGAAGCCTGCAAATCGCTCTGCCGCATCGATCGTATTTGTCGTTCAGGAGCCTGTCATGACCAAGACCACGCCTTCAAAGCCTGCTCAACCCAGGGAGCGGCAGCAACCGGGCCCGCAGCAGCATCCGGCGGAACAACCGGGGCCCGATCCCGCCGGACAGGAAAAAGACCAGCGCGGCCGCTGGCCGCCCGATAGCCTGCCAAATCCCATGCCCGGGCTGGATCCCCAGCAGACGCCCGGCATTGACCGGCTCGACGGACCGCGCTTCGCGGAGGTCCGGAGCGCACGCTTTTTTCACGAGGAGCACGTATGAACAAGCACCATGGATTGCGGGACTTTTTTCAACCGGCTGACAACTCCGCGCGCACGATACGCGAGCTGATCTCCGGAACCGAAGCCTTGCTGCGCAGTACGGCCAGCTACGGCGGCTCGGAGATCGAAGCGGCGCGCGACGGTCTCAAGCAGCAACTGGAAGCCGCGCGCGAACACGCCAAAGGCTGGGAGCGGGCGGCCTGGGACCGGGCCAGGCAGGCCTCCCATGCCGCCGATGAATACGTCCACGAGAACGCATGGAAAAGCCTGGCGGGCGCCGCGCTCATCGGCGTGCTGGCGGGCGTGTGTCTCATGTCAGACCATAAACGCCGCTGAGCGCCTAATCCTTTTTGCCCATTGATGAGACGGGGCGTTTCCAGGACCATGCACGGATTGCGCCGCACCTCCGGAACCCACGATGAACCTCGACCCAGCCGCGCCACGCCGCAAGTCGCCATGGGGGAACGCCTTCGCGGTCTTGACCCTGATTTTGGCCGTGGCCGTCGTGCTGGCGTTTGCTGCCTTGCGCATTGCGGAACAGCGCATCGCGAACATGCTGGGCCCGCGCGGCCAGGTAGGCCACGTCGAGGTCGGATACCGGCAGGTGATCCTCAAGGACGTGACGATCTCCGGCGGCACCGGCCAGGCGGGCGCCACGGCGCGCCAAGTGATCCTGGAGCCTGAATGGTCCGCCTTCCTGCGGCACGAGGCGGTCTTCAAGACTGTCACCATCGAAGGCTTCGACTTCACCGTGGTGCGCAGGACCAATGGGGACATGGACATCGCGCCCGCCCTGCAATCCTCCTTGCGGGCCGGCGAAGGCGGCGACAGCCAGTCCCGGCCCAGGACGCCGATCCGCATCGCGGAATTGATCTTGCGCGACGGCCGCCTGGATTTCGAGGATGCGGCGATCTCCAGGCCTGCGCACCGGATCCCGTTTTCGGACGTCCAGGCGCATCTGCGACCGCTGGCCATACCCGGCGACGGCAGTCGCAGCGACATGGAGTTCACTGGCAATATCGAAGGCAACCGCAACGGCGCGGCGACAGTGCGCGCGGAGGGCTGGCTGGTGGTCGGCGGCACGGATGCGGACATCAAGGTCGCGGTGCGCAATATGGACATCAAGCATGCCGCCCCATACCTGGCCGACAATGGCGCCACCTCGCTGGCAGCGGGCGCCATGGACCTGGATATGCGCACCGCCATCGCCAAGCGCCAGCTTCAGGCCACGGGCACGGTGGCGTTGCGCGGCTTGCGATTCAGCGGCGACGGCAGCCTGTTTTCATTGCCGCGCAAGGCGGTGCTGGCGGCGCTGAAGGACCAGAGCGGCACGCTGCGCTTCGACTTCGCCCTGGCAGGCGACCTGGACAATCCCAAGTTCTCGGTCACGCGCGGTTTTACCGCGCAGGTTGCGCGGGGCTTCGGCCATGCGATAGGGGTGGGCGCCGAGGGCGCGGCGGAGGGCGTCACTGGCGCCGTGAAAGAACTTGGAAATGCCTTGTCGGATCTGCTCACGCCTAAACCTTGAACGACCCGTGCGCATTCTTGCCGCCGCCGTCCGCGGGCACCACCGCGTGCGCCCGCCTGTGTCTCAGCTTCACTTCCATCACGGCAAACGCCGTCAGGGCGAGGAACAACGGAGTGAAGGCATAAAGCGCGCGGTACGTCAGTACCGCGCCCAACACCTCGGTGGCTGGAATCCCGGGCGCGAGCGTGGCCACGAAGATCGCTTCGGTGGTACCCAGCCCGCCCGGCACGCGGATGATGAGGGCGGCGAAGCTGGCGCACAGCAGTATGCCCAGCACGGCGGGGTAGCTGGCCTTGCCCTGCAACAGCAGATAGATGATGGCGCCCATGATGGCCCATGACAGCGCGGCCACCAGGCTTTGGGCCACCGCCATCCAGGCGCCGGGCAGGACGGCGTGCTGTCCCATCCAGGTCCAGGTGCGCTGCCGCGCCCGCGCGCACACCGCCACATAGCCCGCCGCCAGCACCAGCAGCGCCACGCCGAGCGCGCGCAACAGATTCGAGCCTATGGCCCAGCCCTGCGGCACGGGCACCGCGCCCGCGACGAACAGCGCGCCCGCGACCCATGCGTAGCCTATCCAGTTGGAGGCCGCCGAAAACAGGGCGACGCGCGTCGCCAAGGACTTGCGGCAGCCCAGGCGAGCGTACAGCCTGAGTCGCGCGCCCAGGCCTCCCAACAGCACGCCCAGGCTGAGGTTCAGGGCGTAGCTCATCATGGCCACGCCCAGCACTTTCGGCCAGGGTAGGGTATGGCGGGTGTAGCGTTTGCTCAAAAGATCCAGCGCGCCATAGCTCAGGTAGCCCGCCACGACGAGTACGGCTGCGGCGGCAATGGTGCCTGGCGGAATCCTGCGCATGGCGATCCAGACCTGGGCCCAGTCGACCGAACGGCCAAAGTAGTACAGCAGCGCTGCGACCAAGGCCAGCACCAGTACCGGCAGCACGCGCTTGAGGCGAGGCCAGCGATGCCGCCATGCGCGCGTCAGCGTGGAGCGGAACACTCTCATGCCGACTCCCGCTGCGGTTCCATGGCAATGGATTTCAGGTGGGGCTTGTGCGCAGGCAGGCTGCCGGCCCAGGCGGGAAAGCGCCGCAGGAAGTGGAACACGACCACCCCGATCCACAGCCGCCGCAAGCGCCGCTTCGAACCTTCGGGCAGCTCGATGCGTCGGCAATCCTGTTCGATGAGCCGGTCCAGGCTGCCGCGCAGCGCGCTGTTCAATCCGGCATCGCGCGCCACCACATTGGCCTCCAGATTCAGCGCCAGGCTGAGTGGATCCAGGTTGCTGGAGCCTATCGTGCTCCAGTCCTGGTCCACGCAAGCCACCTTTCCGTGCAGCGGGCGTTTGCAGTATTCGTAAATCTCCACGCCGGCGTCGATCAGGTAGTCATACAACATGGACGCCGCCAGCCGCGCCACCAGCACGTCAGGCTCGCCCTGCAGCAGCAGCCGCACGCGCACGCCGCGGCGGGCGGCGTTGGCCAGGTCATGCAGCAGCTGATAGCCGGGGAAGAAGTAGGCGTTGGCGATCAGCACGTCTTCGCGCGCGGCGCGTACGCCCGCGCGATAGTAGCGTTCGATGTCGGTCTGATGCTCGACGTTGTCGCGCACCACCAGGCGTCCGCCGCCATCGCCCACCGGCATGGGATCCAGGCGCGCCGGCCGGCGCCGCCGCGGGCGCGCCCAGGCGTCCACGGCCAGCGCGGCGCGGGCAAAGTCCGCAATGTCCGACGCCAGCGGGCCTTCCAGCCGCAATGCGTAGTCCTGTTTGGCTTCAGGGCCGTAATCAGGCAGATGGTCGGCAGAAAAATTGATGCCGCCGACGAAGGCGATCCGGCCGTCCACCGCCACGATCTTGCGGTGCATGCGCCTGAACACATTGGTGCGCACGCCCAGGAAGCGCGGACGCGGGTCGAAGACATGGACGCGGATGCCGCTTTCGGTCATGGCGCCGACAAAAGCATCGCTCAGTTCATCGGACCCATAGCCATCCACCGTCAGGTCCACGCTGACGCCGCGGCGGGCTGCCGCGATCAGGGCGCGCTGGAATTCCTGGCCGACGGCGTCGTCGAAGAGAATGAAGGTCTCCACCAGCACTTCGCTGCGCGCCGCGCCGATCGCTTCCAGCACCGCCGGAAAGTAATCGGTGCCGTTTTCCAGCAGCGTGTAGCGGTTGTGCTCGCGCCAGCGCAGGTTCATAGCGCGATCTCCGCGCAGATCGGCACATGGTCGGACAGCCGCGACCAGACTCGCGAGGCCAGCGGTACCGGCTGCCAGTCGCGGACATTGCGCACATAGATGCGGTCCAGCCGCAAGAGGGGCCAACGTGCCGGAAACGTACGGGCAGGGCGGCCCAGGCGCGTAGTAAAGACCTCGCGCGTGCCGCAGCCGGTCATCAAGGCATCGGCGCGCAGGCGCCAATCGTTGAAGTCGCCCGCGATCAGCAGCGGTTCGTCGGCAGGCACGCCGTCCGCCACCAGTTCGCACAGGCGCCGCAATTGCTTGCCCCGGTGCCCCTCCAGCAAGCCCAGGTGCACGCATATTGCATGGACCGGGGAAGGTAGCGAGGGCACCCGCAGGACGCAATGCAGCAATCCGCGCCCCTCATGCCCATGCACGGTGACGTCGTGGTTTTCATGGCGTTCGATGGGATACCTGGACAGCAGCGCATTGCCATGGTGCCCGGCCGGATAGACCGCATTGCGGCCATAGGCGAAATCGGTCCATAGCGAGTCGGCCAGGAATTCATACTGGGACAGGGCGGGCCAGGCCTGGTGCCGTTCCGCGTGCCCTTGGTGTTCTCCCAGCACTTCCTGCAGGAACACGATGTCGGGGCTCGCCAGCCTCAAGGCTTCACGCAGTTCATGCAGCATGAAGCGGCGGTTGAAGCTGGTGAAACCCTTGTGCGTGTTCACGGTGAGCACGGTCAGCGTGGTGGCATCGATGTAGTGCGAGGAGGGCATGGACGCTCCGGTAAGGGTCGATCCGCAGTGCGGAGCAATCCGCGTTCCCAAAACGTAAACAGGCGTAACTGACGCAGCGTCACGATAGCTGTGCGCCACAAAAGCTGTGCGCCACAAACCGAATGAGCAAATGAGAAATGCGCAGTTCCCACGCGATCCGGGCAAGCCTACGATCCAGGGCTACTTCGTGTTGGACCACTCATGACCGAATTGCTGCGCATCCAGAATCTGACCGTGAACCTGCCGCCGGGGGCCGACCGTCCGCACGCGCTGAAAGACTTGTCGCTAAGCATCAGCGCGGGCGAGATCGTGTGCGTGGTGGGGGAAAGCGGCTCGGGCAAGTCGCTGACCGCCGGCGCGATCCTGGGGCTGCTGCCGCCGGACGTGCGCGCAAGCGGTGGCCAGGTGCTGTGGGAAGGGCAGGACCTGCTGCGGCTGGCGCCCGAGGCGCTGCGCCGCCTGCGGGGCCAGCGCATCGGCATGATCTTCCAGGAACCGATGACGGCGCTCAATCCGTTGCGCACCATCGGCGACCAGATCGCGGAAGTCTTCCGCACCCATACCCGCCTGGGACGGACCGAGATCCGGCGCCGCACGCTGGAACTGCTGGACGCCGTGCGATTGCCGGACCCGGCGCGGGCGCTGGACGCGTATCCGCACGAACTGTCCGGCGGCCAGCGCCAGCGCGCCATGATCGCCATGGCCCTGGCACTGGAGCCAGCCCTGCTGATCGCGGATGAACCGACCACCGCGCTGGACGTGACCACGCAGGCGCAGATCCTGCACCTGATCCACGACCTGCAGCGCCGCAAGGGCACGGCCGTGCTGTTCATCACGCATGACTTCGGCGTGGTCGCCGAAATCGCCGACCGCGTAGCGGTCATGCAACGCGGCGTACTGGTGGAAAGCGGCGCGGCGCAGCAGGTGCTGGAACACCCCCGGCACCCGTACACGCGCGCCCTGATCGCGGCGGTGCCGCCCTTGGCGCCGGCCGCGGCCCGGCCGGCGTTGCCGGCCGACGCGCCAGTCATCCTGCGCGCGCAGGGCGTGTCCAAGACCTATCGCAAGCGCGGGTGGTTCGGCCGTCCGGGCCGCGAGACGCGGGCGCTGGACGACGTGACGCTGAGCCTGAAGGAGGGCGGCACGCTGGGCATCGTGGGCGAAAGCGGGTCCGGCAAATCGACCTTGGCGCGCGCCTTGCTGGGACTCGCGCCGCCGGACGCGGGCGGTATAAGCCTGGCCGGCGAACCGCTGGCGCTCAAGGGGACCATCGCGCGGCGCGAGCATGCGCGGCGAGTGCAGATGGTGTTCCAGGATCCCTACGGTTCCTTGAATCCGCGCCAGCGCGTGGGCGAGATCGTGGCGCGCGGCCCCATCGTGCACGGCACGCCCAGGCGCGAAGCGCTGGCGCGCGCGCAGGAGCTGTTTGAATTGGTGGGTTTGTCGCCCGACGCCCTGCGGCGCTATCCGCACGAGTTCTCGGGCGGCCAGCGCCAGCGGATCGGGCTGGCGCGGGCGCTGGCGATGCGGCCGCAGGTGTTGATCGCGGACGAACCGGTATCGGCGCTGGATGTGTCGGTGCAGGCGCAGGTGCTGGATCTACTGGCGCGGCTGCGCGAGCAATTGGGGCTGTCCATCCTCTTCATCACGCATGACCTGCGCGTGGCCGCGCAGGTCTGCGACGACATCGCGGTCATGCAGAACGGCAGAGTGGTCGAAGCGGGCATCTGCGCCCAGGTCTTCGGCCAGCCCGCGCATCCGTACACCCAAGCCTTGCTGGCCGCCGTGCCGGGGCGGCGCTGGGATCCGGCTTCCGCGGCATTGCGCCAGGCGGCCTGATCCGGGCTGCGCTACACCGTGCGAGACGCCCAGAACGCGGTGCGCACCGCGGGCGAAGCGGCGATGCTGGCCGTGACCCGGTCCAGGTCCAGTTCGTCGATCGAGGCCTCGCTGAGCGCCGCCTCGATCTCGACCTCGTTCTCGCCAAATTGGTCGATCTTCAGTTCGGACAGCGGCAGCTGTTCGGTTTCGAGCACGTCTTCCAACACCGTCATCGCCGCCTGCCGTTGCTCCACATTTGCGATTATGTGTATCACGGTCGTGACTTCCGTGGTCTGCGCATCCACCGGCTGGCGATTGACGTAGCTGACCACCGGCCGCAGCAAGGTGTTCGCCGCCAGCACGAAGGCCGTGGCGGCAACCGCTTCCAGGATCAACGATGCGCCCGCGCAGGCGCCGATGGCAGCCGAGCCCCATAGCGTGGCGGCGGTGTTCAGGCCGCGGATGCTGCCGCCTTCGCGCATGATGGCGCCGGCGCCCAGGAAGCCCACGCCCGAGACCACATAGGAAATCACGCGCGAGCCGCCGTCGGCGCCACCCACCCGGAACGCCAGGTCCACGAAGATGGCGGCGCCCACCGCCACCAGCACGTTGGTGCGCAGGCCGGCGGTACGTTGGCGGAACTGGCGTTCAAAGCCGACCACGGAACCCAGTACGAACGCGGTCAGCAGGCTGACCAGGGTATTGGCCAGCGTGATGAACTGGATATTTTCGAAGTTCTTCATCTTCTTCTCGATGCTTCAGCATGTTGTGAGGGGAGTGCAGGGCGCTCAGGGCAGGCGCCAGACCGAGGCCAGGACCAGCACCAGCCCTGCCAGCCAGATCAGCGCCAGCGCGACGACGCGCGCAATCATCAGGGTTTTGTACGGATCTTTCATGACAGCCTCCCGGCTGCGGCCGCGGCCGCGCTTATGTCAGGCGGGCAGGACGGCAATGGCCGCGCCCGACTCGCATTCCCAGTGCACCCGGCGCACGTCCGGGCTCTGGCCCAGCCGCAGCGCAACGGCTCCCAGCAGATTGCGCAGGTGCGGCGGGCAATGCAGCGTGACGATGGTCGACGCCAGTTGATCCGATTCGCTGCGCGAAATGCGCACCGCCAGCACGCGCAAGTCCAGGTCGCGCAGTTCGTAATAGAGCTGCTTGCGCAGCGCGTTGAGCGTGTCGCCCAGGCTCACGATAGTGAATTGGTAGATGGGCGGGGCCGCCTTAGGTGCGGCCGGCTTTGGCGGGGCTGCCTCAGGCGCGGCCGGCTTATGTCCGGCCGCCGCCATCTGTGCGGCGCCGCTCCGATCCAGGAAGGGCAGGAATTGTTTGATACGCATGATCGTCTCCTTAGCGGGGAGTACGGTGGAAGGTCCACATGCATGCGCCGCCTGGCCGGCCGCGGGCGCGCGCAACCCGGCGCAACGCATCGCGTGTCGGCAAGCAGTAGGGGATAGGGCTGTCGGCCCTTGGGAGGGGGCCGGAGAGCCGGGTCCTGGCTTCAGGCAGGACCGGCGCGGGCTATAGCCGCGGATCCTGCGTCAAGCGGCGCTTGCAGTCGTGTGTCGACTACATCCGTCGTTGTCCACATTGATCTCGGGTGAGTTGAAAGTGCCGGGAGTATATCGCTGACCTAGGGTAAACACCAGTAAAAATCCCGCGAAGTTGTAGAAGTACATTGAACTGGCAACTTTGGTCATTGAATTTGCAATGTAGCCTTGCTGCATGGCGGTGCGCTGCTACTGCGTCGTCCCATGCATCTGGAGTTTCGGCCCAACCGTAGTCGTCGAAGGCGGACGCAAGGCTGGGCCGCCATCATGTCTATTTGCCGCCTGGCTCTGCCCCGATAGATTCTCTAGCGAGTTGTTCCCGCTTCTCGATCAGGAAGTCCATCAACGCCCGGATCTTGGCCGGCATCTGCGCGCGCGAGGGCACGTAAAGGAAGAACCCTGGGAACGTCCTGCACCAGGGCGCCAGCACCCGCGCCAGCGAGCCCTCTGCCAGGTGATGTCGCACGCACAGATCGATGTGCTGCACCAGCCCCACCCCTTGCAGAGCGCCGCGCAACATGCTCTCGTCGTCATTGAAAACGGCATTGCCCTGCGGCTCGAACACCACCGTGCGCGCCTTGGCGTCCGGTGAAGTGAACGACCAACGGTCGATGGTTCCACTCGATGTGAATCGGTAGGCCAAGCAGTTGTGCCGCATCAGGTCAGCCGGCGTTTCGGGTATGCCGTGGCGCGCGAAGTAAGCTGGAGAACCAACGATGGCGTACTGAAGGGGAGGCGTGACCGGCACCGCCACCATCCCTTCATCCAGACTCTCACCCAGGCGTAAACCGGCATCCAACCCCTCGGCCACGATGTTGGTGAAGCCGTCGTCCATTACCAACTCTAATCGTAGCTTTGGGTAGCGCGCCAGAAGTTCGCCCATGTGCGGCTCGATCAGCAGCCGCGCTGCTATGCGCGACGAACTCAAGCGGATCAATCCCGATGGCTCGGCATGCGCCTCGCCCAATTCCGCCACTGCTCGCTCAATTGCGGTGAGCGCAGGTTGCAGAACGTCCAGCAGGCGCCGGCCTTCCTCGGTCAACGACATATCCCGCGTCGTGCGGTTGAGCAGCCGCACGTTCAGGCGCTGCTCCAGCCCCTTGAGGTGCTGCGACAGTGCGGCGCGCGTCACCTCCATCTCCGTCGCAGCCTTGGTAAAACTGCGATTTCTGGCGATATGGGCAAACCAAGTCAGGGATGAGGCGAGGGAGGGTTCAATCGGCATTTGTTTAGATTAACTAATCATTAATGTCTTGAAAAGCCTATTTATCAAATGCAATAGCGTCCTTACCATTGAATCCTGTCTATGTCGTCCAGCGACGATTTTTTCATTCCTGACTGGAGAACCTCATGCCCAATGTCTCGTTCAAGAACCTCAACGGCCAAGGCGTTACCATGGCCGCCATCATCAATTTCCCGGCCGGTTTCGATGAATCCAGGAAGTACCCGGCCGTCGTCGTCTCCCACCCTGGTGGCGGCGTGAAGGAGCAGGCCGCAGGTCTCTACGCCAAGAAACTCGCTGAGAGCGGCCTCATTACCATCGCCTTCGACCGCTCCTACCAGGGCGAAAGCACCGGCGAGCCGCGCCAGCTGGAGAACCCCTACATCAGCACCGAGGACGTTAGTGCCGTCATCGACTACCTGACCACGCTGCCTTACGTGGATCAGGACAGGATCGGCGCCATGGGCATCTGCGCTGGCGCGGGCTACAGCGCCAACGCCGCCATCAACGACCGCCGCATCAAGGCGCTGGGCATGGTAAGCGCGGTGAACATCGGCCAGATGTTCCGCAATGGCTGGGAGAACACGGTCAAGGACGCCGACGCGCTGCCTTACCTCGAAGCCGGCTCCGCGGCGCGCACGGCCGATGCGAACAACAGCGACATGGCCACCATTCCGCTGGCCCCGCTGAAGGAAGAAGACGCGCCCAATACCGAGTTGCGTGGCGCGTGGGAGTACTACCACACGCCGCGCTGCGAGCACCCCAACGCCCCAGGCTACACGCTGGCGCGCAATCTGACCCAGATCATCACTTACGACGCCTACAACAAGGCTGAAGCCTTCCTGACCCAGCCCGTCCTGGTCGTGGCCGGCAGCAAGGCCGGCAGCAAGTGGATGAGCGACGACCTGATCGCCCGCGCCGCCAGCACCGACAAGATGCTGCACATTGTCGAAGGCGCCGATCACATGGATCTGTACGACGTGCCCCGGTATGTGGACGAGGCCGTCTCGAAGCTGGCGCGGTTCTTCCAGGCCAAGCTGAAGTAAGCCACTGAAACCAAGGCACGATCCGGGGCAGATCGCGCCCCTCCTGTACCGAAAGGAGTTCAACATGAGCGCCATCCAAACCGTTACCTACCAGAACCTGGGCTGGGAATCCGCCGCCGACATCTACCTGCCCCTAGGCTTTGACGAGAGCAGGAAGTACCCCGCCATAGTCAGCACGCACCCCATCGGCAGTTGCAAGGAGCAGACCGCCGGCAACATTTACGCCAAGGGGCTGGCAGAAGCGGGCTTCGTAGTGCTGGTGCATGACGCCAGTTTCCAGGGCGCCAGCGGCGGCACGCCACGTTTCATCGAAGACCCGGCCATTCGCGTCTCCGACATCCGTTTCGCGGTGGACTACCTGCAATCGCTGCCCTACGTGGATGCCGAGCGCATCGGCGCCATCGGCGTGTGCGGCGGCGGTGCCTACACGGTACATGCCGGTATCACCGATCACCGCCTGAAGGCGCTGGTTTCGATCACGGGCGTGAACTATGGCCGGCTGATACGTGAGGGCTTCGCACAGTTCAAGCCGCGCGAACTAGCCGCCAATATTGCGCAGATGCGCACGGCCCAGGCCCAGGGCGCTGCCCGGTATGCAGCGAACCTGCTGCCGGAGTCAGTGGGTACCGCGAAGCAGGCCGGCATCACCGACATCGATGTGCTGGAGGCCACCGACTACTACAAGACCGCGCGCGGCCAGCAGCCCAATGGCGCCACCAGCCAGCTCATGTCGTTCAGCGGTGCGGCGATGGGTTGGGACGCTTTCCTGCACGCCGAGGTGCTGTTGACCCAGCCGCTGATGGTGGTGATCGGCGACAAGCCGGGCGGTTTCGGCGCTTTCCGCGACGGCTGGGAAATCTACAGCCGTGCCGCCTCGACGGACAAGCACATGGTTGTCGCCGAAGGCTGGTCGCACTACGACCTGTACGACAAACCCGAGCCCGTGGCTATCGCCATGAACAAGGTGGTGCCGTTCTTCAAGGACCGGCTCTGAAACAGCGGATGGGCGACCCCAGGAAACTGATCGGCCAGGAGCCCGCCAACGCCCAGGCGGCGGCGTGGCAACTGGTCGCTGAAGGCATGCACATGGTGTTGGTCGCGCGCCGTAAAGAGCGCATCGACACGCTGGCCGCCGGGCTGGGCAGCGCCGCCCGCGCCCTGGCCGGAGCCGGGCTCGCCAGGATGCACCCGAAACCGGATTCAGGTAGTATTCAGTTTCCTGTAAGAACGAGAGCAAGGCGGGCGCTCTATCCGTTTGCTGCCCCGGCAGCCAGAGCCGTCCGCCATTTATGACTGAAGACCCACCTTCTAGCAGGGCGCCGCAAGCAAGCCGGCGCCCGCTGCCCCATCTTCCTGCCACGGCCCGGGCGCGCAGCCCGCACGCCGATTCCATCCTCGCCGCCGCGGCCACGCCGCGCCTGGGTTGCCGCGCTCCGCCGCCAGCCTCCAGGCGCATTCGCGCCCACACTGAGCCTTCCGCCCGCGTCCGCGGCGCATTTCCCTTGATCCTGTCCGGCGCCACTTGGCGCGCGGTCCCGATTTGCATGGAATTTCGATGATTTTCGATTGGATGTCCGACCCCACCGCCTGGCTAGGCCTGGCGACCCTGGTCGTGCTTGAAATTGTGCTGGGTATCGACAACCTGGTGTTCATCGCCATCCTGGCGGACAAGCTGCCGCCCGCGCAGCGCAACCGCGCGCGCCTGATCGGCCTGACGCTGGCGATGGTCATGCGCCTGGGCCTGCTGGCGAGTATCGCGTGGGTGGTCACGCTGACCGAGCCCATGTTCACGCTGCTGGGAGCCGAAATCTCAGGCCGCGACCTGATCCTGATCCTGGGCGGCCTGTTCCTGCTGTTCAAGGGCACCATGGAACTACATGAGCGCGTGGAGGGCAGCGCCAGCCACGACCAGGGCCAGAAGCCGCAGCATGCGGTGTTCTGGCAGGTGATCCTGCAGATCGTGGTGCTGGACGCGGTGTTTTCGCTGGACTCGGTGATTACCGCCGTGGGCATGGTGCAAGACCTGAGCATCATGATGATCGCGGTGGTGGTGGCCATGGCCGTGATGATGCTGGCCAGCCGTCCGCTGATGGCCTTTGTCGGCCGCCACCCCACGGTGGTGATCCTGTGCCTGGGCCTGTTGCTGATGATCGGTTTCAGCCTGGTGGCCGAAGGCTTGGGCTTCCACGTGCCCAAGGGCTATCTGTACGCCGCCATCGGTTTCTCGATCCTGATCGAGCTGTGCAACCAGCTGGCGCGCCGCAACCGCGCCAAGGGCACGCACGCCCTGGGCCGCCGCCAGCGCACGGCGCAGGCCGTGCTGCGCTTGCTGCGCGCCGGCCGCGCCGGACAGGCGGGCGCGCAGGCCGACGAGGTGGCCGCGCTGGTCGACGGCGCGGAGGGCGAACCTGCCTTTGCTCCTGAGGAAAGCACCATGATCGAGCGCGTGCTTTCCATCGGCGGGCGGGACGTGCGCTCCATCATGGTGGCGCGCGGCGACATGGTCTGGCTGGACGTGGCCGATACCCCCGAGGCCATCGTGCGCAAGTTCGCCAGCGGTCACTCGCGTCTGCCGCTGTGCGCCGGCGATCCGGCCAATGTACTGGGCGTGCTGCACTTCAAGGACCTGCTGCCGCTGCTGCAGAATCCTGGCCCGATCGATCTGGTGGAACTGGCGCGCGAACCGCGCTACGTCATGGAAACCACGCCGGTTCTTAAGGTGCTTGACGAGCTGCGCGCCTCGCGCGACCACATGCTGATTGTGGTCGACGAGCATGGCGTGTGCGAGGGCCTGATCACGCCCATGGACGTGCTGACCGCCGTCGCGGGCGATCTGCCCGAGCACCAGGAAGACCAGCCCGAAGCCTTGCAACTGGCCGATGGATCCTGGCTGCTGGAGGGCCGGCTGGCGGTGGCGGAAGCCGCGCGCCTGCTAGACGCGCCGGCGTTGGCCGATGAGTATCCGGACGCAACCTTGGCGGGCTGCCTGCTGCGCGCGGGCGGACGGATTCCCGAGACGGGAGACTCGATCGCGTGGCGCGACTGGCGCTTCGAGGTCACCCGGCGCGATGGGCTGCGCATCGATCAGGTGCACGCCAGCCCGCTGCGGCAGGAGGCTGAGCAGGCGGGCTGACGCACGCCGCCGGTAATCGCTGTCCCTGGGGATGCCGCGAGGCATCCCTTTTTTCATGGGCTGTCACATGGCGGCGCAACAGCTTTCGCCGGGCTGAAATGGCATCGCGCGCCTCGGAAACCCGGCTTGGTGAAAGTAAAACTCTGTGCGAATATTGCGAAGGATTTCTCGACTTTTGATTTCGGCGTTCATTGTTGAAATCAGCGTTTCCGTACGGCGTGTCTTTGCATTTTGTTATCTCCAGCCGGGGTACATCGCATGGGCAGTACGAGTTCGGCATTCAAGAGAATCAGCGCAGCAGTAACCGCGGCCAGCAGCGTGCTGTTGGCGCGCGCAGTCGTGCTCTGCGCCGCACTGTCGTCGCCCACGGCGGCCTGGGCCACCGAAGGCGCGCTGGGACGTCAGATCACCGGCACCAACGTGCAGCCCAACGCAGGCATCGTGTCGCCGGAACCGATCTGGGCCGTCAACCTGTCGCAGATCTACCTGGACGGAAACATAGGCGGCAGCCGGGAAGTGCCTGTAGGAGGACGCACCTCGCTGGGCCTGGACGCCAAAGTCGCGTTCACGCTGGCCACTGTTCTCAAGACCTGGGACACCGGGCCCGGACGTTGGAACTTCGCCTCCAGTTTCACCTTGCCCTACGTCTGGACCAAGGTGAACTCCACCGTGATGGGCTCCGGAGGACGGAGCGCCGGCCAAAGCGATACCGCGTCGAACCTGTTCGACCTGTATTTCTCGCCCATCATCGCGGGCTACCACTTTTCCGAAACCTCGCACATGGCGCTCAGCCTGAATATCTGGGCGCCCACCGGCAAATACAACGCCGACGATATGGCCAACCCCAGCCTGAACAACTGGACCTTCATTCCGCAGGTGGCGTACACCAAGATATTCCCGGACTCGGGCTTTCAATTCGATACCGTGGCGGGCATCCAGTTCTATACCCGCAACAACGCCACCGATTACCGCAACGCGCCGCTGTTCAGCATGGACCTGATGGGTCGCAAGGTATTCAGCAATGGCGTCAGCGCGGGTCTGATCCTGGGCACCATCCAGCAGCTGGGCAACGATTCCGGACCGACCGCGGACCGGCTCAACGGTTTCAAGGGACACGATTGGGCGCTGGGTCCCATCGTGACCTATGACAGGAAGCTGGCGGACAAGCGCTCCCTGTCCCTCAGCCTGCGTTGGGTGCCCACGATCAGTAGCACGAACCGTCTGGACAGCAACGACACGGTTATGGCGACCGCGACGCTGGTGTTCTGAACGTCAGCACGATTTCAAGGGGGCTGTCAGCCCCGGGCGCGGCCCCGCCGCTCCTGAACCGCTAGCTTTCGGGTGATTGAAATGGCAAAGCAAACACAAGGGAAAACACGCTACGCCGGGGCATTGCTGCTGGCCGGCGTGGTGTTGGGCGCGGGCGCGAGCACCGCTTATGTGGTCATGGGCAAGGACGGCCCGCCGGCAGCCGTCAAGGTGGTGCTGGGCGACGGCAAGAGCGGCCCAGCCGGCATGGCCTGGGTGCCGGGGCGCGAATTCCTGATGGGCAGCAGCCACAAGCTGGCGCAGCCCAACGAGATGCCGGCGCACAAGGTGTCGGTCAGCGGCTTCTGGATGGACGTCAACGATGTGACCAACGCGCAGTTCCGCCGCTTCGTCGAAGCCACGGGCTACGTCACGACCGCCGAGCAAAAGCCCAAATGGGAGGACCTGCAGGTCCAACTGCCGCCCGGTACGCCGCGTCCCGACGAGCGCCTGCTGGTGCCCGGCGCCATGGTGTTCGTCGGCACCGAGAGCGAAGTGTCGTTGCGCGACTATTCGCGCTGGTGGCGCTATGTGCCTGGCGCCAATTGGCGTCATCCGCAAGGGCCGGGCAGCTCCATCGCCGGCAAGGACGACCATCCGGTCGTGCAGGTGTCATATCAGGACGCGGCAGCCTATGCCAAATGGGCCGGCAAGCGCCTGCCCACGGAATCGGAATGGGAGATGGCCGCGCGCGGCGGGCTGGAGCAGGCCACCTATGCCTGGGGCGAGGAACTGCTGCCACAGGGCAAGCCCATGGCCAATATCTGGGACACACAGCAACCGCAGCCATTCCCGGTGGTGAAGGATGAGAAGGTGCAGGTCGGCACCATGCCGGTGGGCAGCTTCTCGCCCAACGGCTATGGCCTGTACGACATGGCGGGCAATGTGTGGCAATGGACCGCCGACTGGTATCGTGCCGACGCCTTCAAGATCCAGGCGCAATACCGCCAGCCGCCCGCCAACCCCGCAGGGCCGGCCGACAGCTACGACCCGGACGATGGCATCGTCCCGCCGGGCGCGCCCAAGCGCGTGACGCGCGGCGGCTCATTCCTGTGCAGCGACACCTATTGCATCAGCTACCGCACCAGCGCCCGGCGCGGCACGGACCCGATGAACGGCATGTCGCACCTGGGATTCCGCACCGTCATGACGCCTGAACAATGGAAACTGGCCCAGACCGCCAGGAACGGCGTCGCCAGCCGCTAGCGCGAAATGCCATCCGTCACTCAGGAGGGGGAATGACCACGAGCAACCGCGACAGCATCCTGGAACTGGAGCGCGCCATCGCGCGCTCGGTGCTGGGCCAGGGCGCCGTCATACGTGAAGTATTGCTGGGCCTGTTGGCTGACGGCCATCTGCTGCTGGAAAGCCTGCCCGGGCTGGCCAAGACGCGCACCGTCAAGACCCTGGCCCAACATCTGGCCGCTGCCATGAGCCGCATCCAGTTCACGCCCGATCTGCTGCCTTCGGACATTACCGGCGCCGAGGTGCTGCAGCAGGATGCGCAAGGCAATAGCCGCATCCAGTTCCAGCAGGGGCCGCTGTTCGGCAACCTGATCCTGGCCGACGAGATCAACCGCGCGCCGGCCAAGGTGCAGGCCGCGCTGCTGGAGGCCATGGAAGAGCGGCAGATCACCGTGGCGGGTACCACCCACCGCATGCCGCGCCTCTTCATGGTGCTGGCCACCCAGAATCCGATAGAACAGGAGGGCACCTATCCCTTGCCCGAGGCGCAGATGGACCGCTTCATCATGAAGGTCGTGCTGGACTATCCCGACCCCGACAGCGAAAGGCAGATGCTGGCCATGCTGCGCGGCGAGTCGCGCCAGGACCCGGGCGCCGATTCCGCGCCGCTGACGCAGGAAGCCTTGTTCGCCTGCCGCGCCGATATCGATCGGGTGCATGTGTCCGAGGCGCTGGACCAGTACCTGGTGGACCTGGTCAATGCCACGCGCCATCCGGCCGGGCAGGACGCCGATCTCGCGCGCTGGATCCAGGTCGGCGCCAGCCCGCGCGGCGCGATCGCGCTGGACAAGGTGGCGCGCGCCCACGCCTGGCTGTCGGGACAGGATTACGCCTCGCCTGACGACGTGCGCAGCGTGGCCAGGCCGGTGCTGCGGCATCGTCTGCATCTGTCCTATGACGCGGTGGCCGACGGCGTGTCGGCTGACCAGGTGATAGACAAACTGCTGGACACCGTCGCGGTGCCGGCCTGAATCCGCCATGCTCTCAGCCGCTCCTTCCCCCGAAGTTCAGGTCCGCATCACGGACCTGATGGCGCTGGAACCCGCCGCGCGCGGCCTGGGGTTCTTCAGCCGCCAGCCTGTGCGCAGCATACTGGCCGGCCAACATGGTTCGCGCCTGCGCGGGCGCGGGCTGGACTTCGAAGAGCTGCGGCGCTACCTACCGGGAGACGACCTGCGGCAGCTGGATTGGCGCGCCTCGCAGCGCCTGGGCAAGCCCTATGTGCGCACCTACAGCGAGGAGCGCGACCGTCCGGTGCTGCTGGTGGTGGACCAGCGCATGGGCATGTATTTCGGTTCGGTGCGCAGCTTCAAGTCGGTGGTGGCTGCGCGCGTCGCGGCACTCTCTGCCTGGATGGCCTATCAGGCGGGCGACCGCGTGGGCGGCCTGGTGTTCAGCGACGCGGGCATCGACAGCGTGCGCCCGCTGCGCAGCCGAGAACGCATCCAGGCGCTGTTCGCCGCCATCGCGCGGCGCAACCAGTCCATGGGCGCCGATCGGCCTGATGTGGACGCGTCTGGCCGGCTGAATGAAGCTCTGCAAGGCGCGCTGGCGCATGCGCCGCACGATTGCCTGGTGTGCGTGGTCAGCGACTTCGCTGGCGCCGACGATACGAGCTTGCGGCTGTTGCGCAGCCTGGCCGCGCACAACGACGTGGTGGCCACGCTGGTGTATGACCCGCTGGCGCTGCGCCTGCCTTTGCGCGGCCGGCTGGTGGTGACACAAGGCGAACTGCAGGTCGAGGTGGCGGCGGATCGCAAGCAGGTGCGCGAGCCGCTGTCGGACTTCTTTTCGGGACGACTGCACGACGTGGCCGAGTTGCTGCGACGCAGCCGCGTGCCGCTGCTGTCCATCGACACGGCGGACGACACCGTGGCGCAGTTGCGCCGCGAACTGGGTCGGCAGGCGAACCGGGCGCAAGCCAGGGGCAGGGCATGAACGCCGACGCCGCGCCGTCCATCGAACAGCTGCGGCAGCTTCCGCTGCCCGCGCCGGTCAGCTATTGGCCGCAGACCTGGGGCTGGCTGGTCCTGCTGGCCGCGGTGCTGGCGCTGGCCGGATGGGCTGCATGGCGGATTGCGCGCGGCCGCAGGCGCAATCGCTACCGCCGCGAAGGCCTGCGCATGCTGGAGGCCCTGCGGCGGGAAACGCAGTCGGACCCGCTGGCCGCGCGCGCGCTGCCGGAACTGCTCAAGCGCGTCGGATTGTCCTCGGTGGCAGAAACCGACAGGGCCAGGGTGGGCGCCTTGCAGGGCGCGGAGTGGGTGGCCTTCATGGACGACGGCATGGCCGTGTTTCCTCCCGACGCCGGCGTCTTGCTAAGAGCGTTGGCCTATGCGCCGCCGCACACCTTGCGGGCCATCGACCCCGCGCTCGTGCGGAACTTGTTCACCGCCAGCCGGCAATGGATGGAGCGTCACCATGTGGCGGCTTGAGTATCCCTGGTTGCTGGCGCTGCTGCCGCTGGGTTGGCTGGCGTACCGCTATCTGCCGCCATATGTGCAGCGCCGCAGCGCGGTGCGCATTCCGTTCTTCGAATCGGTGGCGCGCAGCACCGGCCAGACGCCGCAGCGCCCCGGCGTGCGCGGCGACCGCTGGCAACTGGCCTTGAACGCGCTGGTTTGGCTGCTGCTGATCCTTGCCCTGGCACGGCCCGAGCGGGTCGAACCGCCGCTGGAACATCGCCAGCCGGTGCGCGACCTGCTGCTGGCCATCGACATCTCGCAATCCATGGAGACCGAGGATTTCGTGGCGCCGGACGGCCGCCGCGAGGACCGCCTGAGCGGCGTGAAAGCGGTGGTGGCCGATTTCATCGACCGCCGCCAGGACGACCGGCTCGGCCTGATCGTGTTCGGCACCGCGGCCTATCCGCAGGCGCCCCTGACCCAGGACCACGCCACGCTCAAACTGCTGCTGGATCAGGTCAGCACGCGCATGGCCGGACCCAACACCGCCATCGGCGATGCCATCGGCGTGGCGATCAAGCAATTCGAGCACGCCGGCGAACATGACCAGGTGCTGATCCTGCTGACGGATGGCAACGACACCGGCAGCGCCGTGCCGCCCGACCGCGCGGCGTCCATGGCAGCCGCGCGCCATATCGTGGTGCACACCGTCGGCATCGGCGATCCGCAGGCGGAAGGCGAGGAAAAGGTCGATTTCGATGCCTTGCGTGCAATCGCCGCCAAGACCGGGGGCCGTTTCTTTCCGGCGCAGGACCAGGCATCGCTGCGGCAGGTCTACGCCGAGCTGGACCGCATCACGCCGCACGAGGTCCGCGAGCTGCGCCATCAGCCCAAGCAGGATTTCTTCTGGGTGCCGCTGGGCCTGGCGCTGTTGCTGCTGGCGGGCTGGCATCTCGCGGCCGCGCTGCGCGGCTGGCGCCACGGCGCCAAGCCGCAAGGCGATGCAAGCGTGGAGGAGGGCCGATGGAAGTCGATCTGAGCGCCTTCCATTTCCTGCGTCCCTGGTGGCTGCTGGCGATTCCGGCCGCGGCCTTGCTGCTATGGCGGCGGCGGGACGAGGACGGCCAGCTCGGATGGCGCAGCAATATCGCGCCAGCGCTGCTGCCGTACCTGACCCTGCGCACGCAAGGCAGCCGCGGGCCGCGTCCCGCGCAGATGCTGGCCGCCTTGCTGGCGCTGGGGGGCATCGCCGCGGCGGGGCCGACGTGGCAGCAGGACCGCCCGGCCTTCCTGGACAATCTCGCGCCCCTGATCGCGGCGGTGGACCTGTCGCCATCGATGGACGCGGCCGATCTGCCGCCCAGCCGGCTGGAGGCCGCCAAACGCAAGCTGCGCGATCTGCTGAAACGGCGCGCCGGCGCCAAGACGGGCCTGATCGCCTACGCGGGCTCCGCGCACCTGGTGCTGCCGCCCACCGACGATCCCGCGCTACCCGACATGTTCGTGCAGGCCCTGTCCACCGGACTCATAGCCGCGCCGGGCAAGGACGCTGCCGGCGCCATCGCCCTGGCGGCGAGTCTGCTGCAGTCCGGCGAGGCGGGCGGCACCTTGCTGCTGGTGACGGACGGCGCAGACACCGGACAGTTGGCCGAGATCGAGCGCCTGGCCCGAGCCAGTTCCTTCCAGATACTGGTGTGGGCTGTGGGCACCCGCGACGGCGGCGTGGTGCGCGACGCCCGCGGCCAGCCTCGCATCGATGCACAGGGCAGGCCGGTGCTGGGGCATTTCGACGAGGACGCCCTGAAACAGCTGGCGCAGGCCGCCCGCGCACCGCTGGGCAGCCTGACCTTGAACGATGACGACCTGGACTGGGTGACGCTGCACGCCGAGCGCCACTACCAGGAGGTCCAGGACGCGGACAAGCTGCTGCATTGGAAGGACGCGGGCTATTGGCTGTGCTGGCCGCTGGCGCTATTGGCGCTGCTGTCGCTGCGGCGCGGCTGGAACATCAACTGGACGGCCTGCCTGCTGCTGACCGTCATGGCCGCGCTGTACACGCCTCGGGTGGACGCCGGCCCGCTGGCCGACGCCTTCTTCACGCCCGATCAGCAAGGCCGCTGGGCCTATGAGCACAAACGCTATGCCGAAGCCGCGGCCTTGTACGCAGATCCTTACTGGAAGGGCCGCGCCGCCTACGACGCGGGCGAGTACCAGGCAGCGTTGGCGGCGTTCGCGAAACTGGATACGCCCGAAGGCTACTTCTATCTGGGCAATACCCAAGTCCGGCTGCGCAGCTACGATGCGGCGCTCGCGGCGTATGACCAGGCGCTGCGCCTGCGGCCGGACTTCAGCGCAGCGCGCGACAACCGCGAGCTGGTCGCCAGGCTGATCGCCGCCGCCGAAAGCGAGCAACAGGACGACGATTCGGAGAAGCCCGACGAAACCCGCGTGGACAGCAACAAGAGCACGGGCAAGATGATGCGGACCACGGTGCCGGAGGCCGCATCCGACGAGGTCTGGCTGCGCAACCTGAGCCTGTCGCCTGCCGGCTTCCTGAAGCAGAAGTTCGCCATCGAGGACGCGCGCAAGGCCGCGCCCGCGCAGGGGAAGCAGCCATGATCCGCTGCCATGCCGCGCTGTTGCGCCACCTGGGCCTGCTGCTGTTGTTGCAGCTGGGGCTGTACGCCGGCATGGCACGCGCCCAGTCCGCGGATGAGGGGCCGCAACTGCGCGCCGAAGCCCGCATGGCGGTGTCCGGCGACCTGATGGCGGGCGCCACGTCCATCCTGCAGGTCGACGTGCTGACTTCGACCTGGTTCACCCAGCCGCCGCAGCTTCCCGCCCTGGATATACCGGGCGCGCTGGTCTCGGGGCCGTCGGGACAGGCCAGCATCATCCGGACCTCGATTGGCGGCGTTGCGTACAGCGGACTGCGCTTTTCGTATCTGATCAGTCCGCAAACGGCGGGTACCCTGCAGGTGCCGGCCATCCACGTCAGCGCGCAGGTGGGGCAGGCGTCCGCGCCGTTGGCCGCGCAGACGCGCCCGCTGGAGGTGCGCGCCGCTGGGCCGCCGGGCGGCATCGCCGGGCGCTCCCTGGCGGCAAGCGCGGTCAAGGCGACCCAGCAGATCCGCTATACGGCCGAGCCTCCCGCCGTGGGCGACCACGTCAGTCGCGTCATCACCATAGAGGCGCAGGGCGCGCAGGCCATGCTGATTCCGCCGCCGGCCATGGCGGCCGTACCGGGCCTCAAGCTCTACCCGTCGGAGCCCGAGTTGACACAGCTTTCCGACAACCGCGGCGGCTTCCTGGGCGGACGACGGGTGGATCGCCTGGATTATGTGATCGAACGTGGCGGCGCCTTCGAGCTGCCCGCGGTGGAGATCCGTTGGTGGAACATCGCGGCCAACAAGGAAGAGCGCGTGGCGCTGCCGGCGCAACGCTTCGAGGCGCAGGCCGGCGCCGCCTACCAGACGCCATTCTCGGTCGAACAGGACCTGCGGGACATGGGCCGGCAGGTGCAGGTGCGTATCCCGGGAGGGTGGCTGGCGCTGGCCGCCGGGGCGGCGCTCGCGGCGCTGGCCTGGTGGCTGGGCGCGCCCTGGCTGCGGCGGGCAATTGCCCGGCTGCGCGCCGGCTTGCGGGCGCGGCGCGCACAGTGGCGCGCGTCCGAACCCTATGCCGCGATGACGCTGCGCCGCCTGCTGGCGCAACCCCAGCCGCGCCTGGACGCGCTTTACGTCTGGCTGCGGCGCGCTGCTGGGGCAGCCACGGTTGCACAGGCGACGGCTGGCCTGGAATCTGCGCTGTGGCGGACCGGGACGGACGCGCTGCGAGCCATCTATGGCCGCGATCCTGACGCGACGCTGGGCTGGCGCGGCTTGCGCGGGGTGTTTCCACGGTGGCGCCGCGCCTTGGTCGCCCGGGCGAGGCCGGCCGAAGCGCATGGTCTGCTGCCTCTGAATCCCCGGCCAACGGAATCCTCACGCGGACGCGCAGGCATCGCGTCCGGCGAACCTCCAGGAGATCTCCCATGACGACGCCTTTGATGGTCCGGCGCTGGTTCGCGCTGCTGATCCTGTTGCTGCTGGCCAGCGTGGCGCGCGCGCAGACGCCGTTGCCTTCCTGGAACGAGGGCCCCTCGCGACAGGCCATACTCAGCTTTGTGCAAGCCGTCACGGCCGAGGGCGGCCCGGACTACGTGGCGCCAGCCGACCGCATTGCCGTGTTCGACAACGACGGCACGCTATGGAGCGAGCAGCCCATGTACTTTCAGCTGATTTTCGCGCTGGACCAGCTCAAGGTCATGGCGCCCCAGCATCCTGAATGGACGACGGAGCAGCCCTACAAGGCCGCGATCGAAGGCGACCGCCAGGCGCTGGCCGCGGCGGGCACGGAGGGACTGCTGAAGATCGTCGGCGCCACGCACACCAATATGACGACGCAGGCCTTCAGCGCCGAGGTCAGGCAATGGATCAAGACCGCCCGCCATCCGCGCTTCAAGCAGCCTTACACCAGCATGATCTACGCGCCGATGCTGGAGCTGCTGGACTACCTGCGCAGCAACGGCTTCAAGACCTACATCGTGTCCGGCGGCGAAGTGGAATTCATGCGGGCCTGGGCGCAAAACGTCTACGGCATTCCGCCCGAACAGGTGATAGGCACCACCTTCGTCACCGAATTCCAGATGCAGGACGGCAAGCCCGTGCTGATGCGCACGCCCAAGCTCGACTTCAACGACGACGGCCCAGGCAAGCCGGTGGCCATCAACAAGTTCATCGGCCGCCAGCCCATCTTTGCCTTCGGCAATTCGGATGGCGATCTGCAGATGCTGCAATGGACGGCGGCCGGCAGCGGCAAGCGCTTCGCCGGCCTGGTGCACCACACCGACGCGAAGCGCGAATGGGCCTATGACCGCGAGTCCAGGATAGGCCGTCTCGACAAGGCGTTGGATGAAGCGGAACAACAGGGTTGGGTAATCGTGGACATGGCAAAGGAGTGGAGAAGGGTATACGCATTTGAAACACAGTGATTCGTTTACGTGACTGGGAACCGCCCGCAAGGGTCAGGAGAAAGCGATGAACGCAAGAAAACTGTTGAGCGCGGCGCTCTTCGCCGCAGCCGGGCTCACGGCCCTGGGCAGCGCGCAGGCGCAAACCCAGACGCCGCCGGCCCAAGGCCAGGCGGCAGCATCGGACAAGAAGCCGAACATCCTGGTGATCTTCGGCGACGACATCGGGCAGGCGAACATCAGCGCCTACACGCACGGGGTCGTGGGCTACACCACGCCCAACATCGACCGGATCGCCAAGGAGGGCGTGCTGTTCACGGACTATTACGCCGAGAACAGCTGCACGGCGGGTCGTTCGTCCTTCATCACCGGACAGTCGCCGCTGCGCACCGGGCTGTCCAAGGTCGGCATGCCTGGCGCCACCGTCGGACTGCAGAAGGGTGATATCACCATCGCCGAAGCCTTGAAGGCGCAGGGCTACACCACGGCGCAATTTGGCAAGAACCACCTGGGCGACCGGGACGAATACCTGCCGACACGCCACGGCTTCGACGAGTTCTTCGGCAACCTCTATCACCTGAACGCCGAGGAGGAACCCGAGCGCCCGTACTGGCCCAAGGACCCCAACGATCCCTACGTCAAGAACTTCTCGCCGCGCGGCGTGATCAAGGCCACGGCCGACGGCAAAGTGCAAGATACCGGCGCGCTCACCACCAAGCGCATGGAAACCATCGACGACGAAACGGTGGGCGCGGCGATCGACTACATCGACAAGCATGGCAAGTCCGACAAGCCGTTCTTCGTGTGGATGAACACCACGCGCATGCACATCTACACCCACATCCGGCCGGAACATAAAGGCAAGAGCGGCATGCCGGGCAACGACTACGCCGACGGCATGTGGGAGCATGACCAGGACGTGGGCAAGCTGTTGAAGAAGCTGGACGACATGGGCATCGCCGACAACACCATCGTCGTCTACACCACCGACAACGGCCCCAACGCCTTCACCTGGCCGGACGCCGCTACCACGCCGTTCCGCAGCGAGAAGGACTCCAACTGGGAAGGCGCGTTCCGCGTGCCGGCCATGGTCCGCTGGCCGGGCAAGATTCCCGCGGGGGAAATCAAGCGCGGCATCGTGTCCGGCATGGACTGGTTCCCGACCCTGTTGGCCGCCACCGGCGACGCCAACGTCAAGGAACGGCTGCTGGACGGCTGGGCGCCGCAGGCGGGCGGCACCAAGTTCAAGGTGCACCTGGACGGCTACAACCAGTTGGCCTACCTGACCGGCAAGCAGGACAAGAGCGCGCGCGACGACTTCTATTACTTCAATGACGACGGCCTGCTGGTCGGCGCGCGTTGGGGCGACTGGAAGGCGGTGTTCTGCGAACAACGGGCGCCGGGCAACCTCAACATCTGGCAGAACCCCTTCGTCTGCCTGCGTCTGCCCAAGATCTACAACCTGCGCATGGATCCCTACGAACGCGCCGACATCACGTCGGACCAGTACAACGACTGGCTGGCCAAGAACGCCTATCTGACGGCGATCGCGACCATGAAGGCTTCCGCGTTCCTGGAGACGTTCCTCAAGTATCCGCCCAGCCAACGGCCTGCCAGCTTCAGCGTGGACCAGGTTCAGGAAAGGGTGAACAAGGCCATGGAGGAACACTTCGAAGAGGTCGATAAGCAGAAGTCGAAGTAAAGCCGGTTCCGGCGCGAGCCGGCGCAGGACCGGGCGGCGCCTGTCG